>JBDKHE010000572.1:0-2523 GCA_039797805.1 Verrucomicrobiota bacterium | reverse complement strand
CAAGACGGTGGCGACCGTCACGTCGTCGGCGCCGAGGGTCTGACTGGCGTAGTTGATCGCACCCTTTGCGCCCCCCGTCGAGGCGTTGCCACGGACGCGGGTGTGGCCCATGTGCTGGCCCGTCATCAGCACACTGCGCGAGGGCGCGCACACGGTGGAACCGGCATAAAACTGCGTGAAGCGCATGCCCTCGGCTGCCATCCGATCAAGGTTGGGCGTCGGGACAAGTTTCTGTCCGTACGAGCCGAGTTCCCCGTAGCCGAGATCGTCGGCCAGAATGAGAATGATGTTGGGACGCGGCAGCGGCGCCGCAATCTGGGCCGAGGCCGTGAGCAGAACCACCAAACTTGAGAACAGCCAAACGGAGAGGGATTTCATCGAGGGGTACGGAGGCTTGATGCTTGCGTCAGGGAAGAGACGGGACGGCAGCCTTCGACAGGTCACCGTCCCAGGTTCCGCTCGCCGACGAGAACGTTGCTGGATTCGCAGGCTGAAATCGCCGGATGGCATTGTCAACCGGCGGACCGCGCCGGCAGCAATCCGTTCGCCTGGACGTCAGCCGCAACTGACTGCAGCTAAGATCTACAGTGCCCAGCTCAGGAACAGGCCGACGGTGAATTGATTCTCACTGCCGCGCTTCTGCACCAACGGTGAGTCCGCCGCGTCGCCCATCAGCCGATCGTAGCCACCGATGCCGATCAGGGTCAGCTGAGGCCCCAGCGGGCGAACATAGGAGAACGACCAGCCGGCTGAGACCAAACCCGCCCCTGCCTTGTAGCTGGGCAGACCGGACCCGAGTGAGGCAGCGGACGAAATGCCGAAATACGCATCGTTGTAACCAGCATCACCCCACAGCAAGCGAGGCCCGGTGGAGAGAATCGTCGGCGGACCGCGCCGGCCTTCCGCCGAAAGCATGACCACGTTGTAGTCCAGATTGAGCGAACCAGTGAAACCCTCATGACCGTTCAGGCCCTGGAGCAATTCCAAACGCGCCTGCCAATCCCCCCAACGCCCGCCGACGAAGCCACCGGCTTGCAATGTGCTGTCGATGTCGGCGAAGCCCACGAGGGCCTGGGAGCGACTGCCCGCCACCCGGAAGGCGCTCTTGCCGTCGGCGTTGCGGCCAAAGTCCAGCTTGAGGAGTGGTCCGGCCACCCAGCCGAGTTCGCCGCGAAAATTGTAACCGACGCCCTGATCGACGGAGGCGAAGAAAGTGTCGCCATACGCGACACGGATGTCGGGCACCACCATTAGCTGGTAATCCTTGGAGCCCGGAAAGGCCGGCGCCCAAAGGGACCCTCCGCCCACCCCCACCCGCCAGCTGGGTGCGGTCTCGGGCGCCTGCGCCTGAAGCGAGCCGCTCAGTGCGGCCAAGGAAAGGGTAACTCCGATAAAGGCGTACAGCGATTTCATTGAACCTGATACGCCTTAATTAGGGCGATGGATGCAACATCTGATCTTCGGGCGACGTTCCGCACAGCCGGTCATTTTTCCTTCACGAACTCCAACAGGTCGCCCGGCTGACATTTCAACTCCCGGCAGAGCGCCTCGAGCGTGCTGAAGCGCACGGCCTTGGCCTTGTTGGTTTTCAGGATGGAAAGATTGGCCAGCGTAAGGTCCACGCGCTGCGCGAGTTCCGTGAGGCTGATGCCCCGCTCAGCCATCACGCGATCGAGATTGAGTTGGATGGGCATGGTTCAGACGGTGAGATCGTTTTCGTTCTTAAGATTCAAGCCCTGACGGAATGCCTCGGCGATCACGAGCACGAGCAGACCCGTGATCAGGCCGCTCGAGGTTGAAAACAACTCTGACGGCAGGTTGAAGTGCAACACCCCTGCCAGCCCCATGATGGGTTGCCCGGTTTGCGTTCCCTGAAGCGTCACGTGCTGGTTGAGGTAAGCGTCCATCACCCAGGATGCCCAGAAGCGCGTCAAGGCCGCCGCCACGCTTCCGCCAATCAGAATCACCCCGACGCTCCGCACCAGCCGGAGGTTTTTCTCGGAGAAGACTTCTCCTTTTTCGATGTTTGCGCAGATGTTGCGCAGAGCGGTGAAGAGAAGCCACGTGAAGACAAGAATGACCGCCATACTTGGCAGCAGGGTCCAACGAATCGCCGAGACCAACTGCGCGTCCTTGCTGAACAGATCCAGTTTCAGGCTCCCTTGCCACGAGGACACCTCGATCGCGCCTGCCTTGCCTTGGTCCGGCACCAGTGTCACGACCGCGGGATCGTTTCGGAAAATGACTTCGCCCAAAGCGACCATCAGCTTGGACCCGTCGCGACGGCCGCTGCCGGGCAATAATCCGGTAAGCATCATGAGAGACCACACCATGGCGATGAAGACCGTGAGGGCACGCAGGACACCGAAAAGGAAGCGAAGGCTCCCGGGTAGATTCGTGAATAGTTTCATGGGATCAATTGTGGATTTATTGTTTATCAATAAATCCACGATGCGACCCGTCAAGCCTAGATTTATTGTTTTTCGATAATACCGCCTTCTGCCGACACCAACGCTCCGCCAT
>JBDKHE010000571.1:0-4619 GCA_039797805.1 Verrucomicrobiota bacterium | reverse complement strand
CCGAGGGCCTTGGTGCCCGAGTAAAAGCTGCAGTTGTTGGTGCGGAAAGTGAAGTTGGGGGTGTCGGTCTCGGTGAAGCCGGTGCCGTCCGGCCGGGAACCGGTGTAAATGCACCCGGAGGAAACGTGTCCCCATGGCACGCCCGCATCGGTGCAGGCCTGGGCGATGGTGCCCGGCAGGACGCCATTGCCGAAGAGGCAGTCGGCCTTGTGCAGTTCGCAGGCGTCGACGTTGGGCTTGCCGGTGTAGCCGGCGGCATTGATGAGGAAAGCGGGCTTTTCCTTGCGCAGGAGATCGGTGAGCGCCTTCTGGTTGGTGTAATCAAAGTCGGCGCGCCGCAGATTGCGAAAGGCCAACCCTTTGCGCTGCAACAGGGCCTGATAAGCTGAGCCGACGTAACCGGAACCTCCGAGAAGATAGATCATAGGATTGGGCCAAGATAGGGTGTGTTTCTGCCGTGTAACAAGCTGATATTGACGACGGTCTAGGGAGCCAGGTGGTAGATCCGCATGGAGTCCAGCTCCGCCACCATAACGTAACGTTCCCTGATCAATCGGTCCAATTCGGGGAAAGTCTCGTGGCCGTCGATGCTGCGGTGTTCAAACGCGAAGCGCTTGGGGCCCACGGCATCGACGAACCACTCAGGGAGGCGGCTGGTCATGTCACGGAGGTAGCGGTTCCGGTAGAATTCCCGCAAAGGACCGTGGATGAGCTGAAAAGCGCTGTGCGCCTCGCGGGTGCCCTGGGGCAGGCCGGTCTCGATGTGGAGTTGTGCGTTCCAGCCCCAGACGGCGAGACACTGCCCGGGCTTCTGGCGTTCACGGATGAAGCGTCCGGCGTCTGAAATGGGATTGGCGGCATACTCGGCGAGATGACCGAGTTGCAGCTGGGCGGCGAGGACGCGATTCTGGATCTGGGGAACGAGGCCCAAAAGCAGGAACAGGGCGTACGTGCCCCAGTGGCCTCGGAAGCCGGTGCCGGCGGCTGGTAGGTAGAGCCCGGTCAGGACCGTCACGGGAATGACCAGCAGCTGCAGATAGTGCGGGACCTCCCGGCCCGGGGCCACGACGCAAAAATAGGCGCCCGCCACGGCTATCCAGGCCGCGACCAGGACATGACGCATGAACGGGTTGGCTTCCCGCCAGGTGCTCTTCGCCTGAAGGAGGGCGAAGGACAGGCAGCCATAGAAGAACCAAGCAAAGCTCTGCCCGGTGGTCATGAACTCAAAAAAGAAATTCGGCATCTCGACCAGCGGGTGGTGGCGGGAATCCGCGTAACTCAGATTGCTCACCACATAGGAGTACCAGAATTGTGACTCCAAGCCGTAGACAACGAGATAGAGTCCGAGCAAGGCCGCTACGGCGAGGGCGCCCCCGCAAAGGCCGAGCAGATTGGCGCGCCACCCCGCGGCCCGCGGCCAGACGATGGCAACGAGGCAGCCCAGTCCCATGCCGAGCGCCAATGGCGTGGCCTGCAACTTCGCCAGCGGGACGAGTGCCAAGCTTGCCCCGGACAGACCCAATAGCCAAGGGCGGGCGGTGGATGATTTCAGGGCGGCGATTGCCGCCCAGCTGGCGGCCGAGAGGAGGGCGAGTGCCACCAGTTCGCTTGAAAAATGCAGAAAATCCCCGAGCCAGGAGAAGCACCAGAAGGCCAGACCGGGCAGGATGCCCAGCCGCGCTGAGCGTTCGGGCAGCAGCTCGCGCAGGGTGCCCCAGGCACAGAGCAGGGCGCCGGCGATCAGGAGTGCCGCCATCAAGCGGGCTCCGAGATAGTTCAGCGGCACGCCGACCAGCGAGGCGGCGGTCAGGATGTACTCATTCAGGGGGCCGTGCGTCGTACCGTCCACGCTCTTCCAGAACACCGGATTGTCCCTGAGGGTGATTGCGCCCGCGATGATCTGCGACTCGTCAGGATTGAGCTCCTTGGGTTCAAACCAAGAGGGCCAGCGAAAGGCGCAGAGGGTGAGAAAGACGAGGCTGGCGAACACCGCCGGATGCGAGGCCCAACGCCGCCAGCCCGGGCCTTCGGTTTCCGGTTTTGGCAACCAGGCGGAGAGCCCGCAAAGGGTCAGGCTGGTCCAGGCGATCACCCAATAGGAAGGGGGATGAGCATCGAGCCACTCGAAGAAAACGGACATCGGAGGGCGGCTTACCGTTTCTTGTAGTCGCCGCGGCTGAAATACTTTTCCAGCCAGACGTAGGCGCAGATGAAGAAGTAGCGGCTGCCCATTTCCTTGATCTTGAGCTTTGCCTCGCCGTATTTGCGGTTTTGCCAGGAGATGGGAAGGGCCGTCCAGCTGTAGCCGCGGACGATCGCCTTCAAGGGGATCTCGACGGTGAGATTGAAATGGGGTGCAAGGAAGGGGCGGCACCCTTCGATCACCGTGCGCCGGTAGGCCTTGAAGGCGTTGGTCGTGTCGTTCAGGGCGATGTTGAAACCGATGCGGACCAGAAAATTGGCAAGCCGGTTGACCCAAAGCTTGATGCGGGGGTAGTCGATCACCTTGCCGCCCTTCACGAAGCGGCTGCCGAACGCGCAGTCCCAGCCTTCGTTGAGCAGGCGCCAGTATTTGACGGCATCATCCGGAGAATCGGAGGCGTCGGCCATCATGATGGTGCAGGCGTCGCCTTTCATGTGGTTCAGCCCAAAGGTGACCGCGCGGCCGAAGCCGTTGGGGCCCTTGTTCTGCACCGGTGCCAAGGTTGGAATGGTTGCACGTAGCTCCTGCAGGACCTTCCACGTGCCATCACGACTGGCGTCGTCGACCACCACGATCTCATGCGGCACCTGTTCGCGGGTCATCACCGCATAGATCTCCCGCAGCGTCGGAGGAAGGGATTCCTCCTCGTTATGGGCCGGGATGACGATCGAGAAGAGGGTCAGCGGGGGCTGGATGGGTGGGCGTGATCGCGAACCGGACATCCGGGGGAGATTTGCGACAAATGCCCGGCCGGCAAGCCTCGGTTAGCGCGGGGCGGACAGCTCCAGCCACCCCGGGTTGGCTTCCGCGTGAAGGGCGATTTCCGAAAGAATGGAGTCACTGGGCGTGGACGGTTTCCAGTCCCAGAGGCGGCTCGCCTTGGCATGGTCGAGCACCATCCACCCGATATCGAAGGGGCGCGGCGTGCCATCCGGGACCACCGGATGGGGGCCGAAGCGCTGTTCGCACCAGTCGCTGAGCTGGCGCAGGGACATGGCCGAGGCCGCGCCGCCGGAGAAATTGGCCAACCGGTCCTCCGCGGCGACCCGGGGTGCCGCAAACTGCTTCTCCAACAACGGCACCAGATCGCGCGGATGCAGACAGTCGCGCACCTGATGGCCGCGTCCGCCAAAGCCGAAATACTTGAGCGGACGCTTCCGCAGCCAAGCATTGATCCAGTAGGCGAAGATGCCCTGATCGGCCCGGCCAAATTGTCCGGCTCCGGCCAGCACGCCGCAGCGGTTGACGAACACAGGGAAACCGAAGGTCTCGCCGTACTCCAACGCCATGGCCTCGGAGGCAAGCTTGGTGGCTCCGTAGAGCGAAATGGGGGCGGTGGTGGCGAAGGTTTCACTCAATCCCGCGGGACTCAGGCCGGCGGGCAGCGGCTTGGTGGTGTCCGGGGTGAGGGCTTCGTCGCGCACCACGGTGGCGAGCGAAGCCAGCGGCGGGATGGAATAAACGCGGCTGGTGGAGAGAAGAATGAAGCCGGCTTTGTGAGCCTTGCAGTATTCGAGTACGTTGATGGTGCCCGTGAGATTGTGGTCCACCAACTCGCGGGAACTCGTTTTGCCGTCCACGCCGGCCAGCACGCTCGGATTGGCGGCGGCGTCCACCACGAAATCGGCGGCCGGCAGGGCGTCCATCTGGGCGGGGTTGCGAAGGTCGGCCGTGACGATCTTGGCGCCGAGCTTTTCCAATGGCGCGCGGTTGGTCTCGCTGCCGGGACGGATGAAATTGTCGAAGCCTGATACGGAGTGCCCGGCTGCGATCAGCTCACGCGCGAGGGTGCTGCCGACGAAGCCACAGATGCCGGTGATGAGAATACGCATGTCAACGGGACGGAAGCAGAGCCGGCCGGTCAGGTGAAGTGGGAAATGGGCGGGGTGCCGCGGCTACCCGCGGCGAATTTCGGAGCCCTTGAAACGGATGATGGTGCGGAAGACCTTTTTGACCCGGCAGCTAATCTTGCCGGTGGTGAGGTCGACGGATTCGGGAATCTCGATCCGGTGGATGTCCACGACGGCGTGGTAGCCCCGCTCGGAGAAGATGTCGATAAGCATGGCAAGCGCGTCGTGCTCGTAGAGGACCGGGTCCTCGCTGTTGATGTTGGCGTGTCCCGAGAGCGCGTGCCGCTTGACGATGGGCATCATCTTTTTGTCGATCAGGTTGATGACGCGCTGAAAGAGCTCGGGCTGGGTCAGCTCGTAATTGTCCAGTCTGCGCACAAGTTCCTGACGCGCGTGGATGACGATCTCGCTGGCGAGGGGCAGGGTGCGCAGACGGTCAAAGGTGCTGGGGTCGAGTTCCAGGGAGCTTTGGTACTCGAGTTCGCTCAGGATGTTTTGCTCGACCTCGGCAATGGAAACCTGGGCGTTGATCAGGTGGTAATGAAAGATGTCCTTCAGCGACAGGA
>JBDKHE010000570.1:0-3110 GCA_039797805.1 Verrucomicrobiota bacterium | reverse complement strand
CGGTAGAGCGCCATACTGGTGGCAGATAGGCCACGGCCGTACTTGCCTTCCACGGGTAGCACCCCCTCCGAGGTAGTTACCGCCCCTCCAGGGTGGCTGATCCGGGTCAGCACTGACTCGTCCACGACCCGCACGTCCTCAAACAGAAAGGTCGGGGAGATCCGCGAGACGGCCCCGGTGACGTGGCTCACCGTCTGGTCTGCGTCCAGTGTCGCAAGGCGAAGAGGAACCAGCACGGTGCCCGCCGGCCAACTGCCAGAAGGCGCCACTTCGAGCGTGCCATCGGCGTCCAGCAGGGTGACCACCTCAGTGCCCAGCAGGGCCATGCCGGCACCTGCGGAGCTGCGCGCCAACGACAAAACCGCCCCAGCGGGAGCGGTTGTCTTGGTGGCCTCGGTCCAGTCAGGGACGAGCCAGTCGCGGCCCTTCCACACGCGCAGCAAGGTGAAGGCCAGTGCAGCGTCGTCCCCTTCCAGCAGGTGCTCGTAGGTCACCTGCTCGCGGGGGTACTCCCGGAGCGCCTGGCGCTGCTCCGTCCCCGTTGCAGAGGCGAGAACCACCGTTGACCACTCCGGCCTGCGCACGACTTGGGCGGACCAGTTGTGTGGCCAAGGCCAGATCATCGCGGCATCGTCGGGCGGAGTGCCCGTGCTGGTCAACGGGTGGTAGGGAGTCATGGGGCTATTGTGCCACCAGCGTGCCCTCCGTCATCAGCACGGTCAGCATGTCCGCCGCCAGCTTGAACGGGAGGCCCGGCACCTGCTTGTGCGCCTCGGCCGCCAGGTTCTCGGCGTTTTCGCGGATCGTGGCGGCGCGCTCGGTGTCGCAGGCCGTGCCGCGGGAGGTGTGCCATTTCTGAGTGATTGCCATTTTCAGTCCTTGAGCTTGGTGGGTGGGACGAGTGCCAGTGCGGCGGGATAGCCTTCGGCACGGACCTGGGCCAGTGCCTCTTCGAGCGGAGGGTCCGCGAGGAAGACCGCGCGCTCGCCCCGGCGGCGGGCGTACACCCGGATCGGTTCGGGCGCGGGTTTCGGTGGCGGTGGAGGCGGCTCCGTCGCGTAGAAGCTCTTGATGCGGAAGTCCATCACGCCACCCCCGTCGAACCGAACCCAGAGGTACCGCGCTCGGTGGTGCGGGTGAACTCCTCGACGACCTCCCAGGCCGGGAAGAACACCGGCACGAAGAGAATCTGCGCGATGCGGTCGAAGGCGTTGACCGTGATCGGCTCGTCGCTCACGTTGCGCAGCTTGACGATGATCTCGCCGTGGTAATCCGGGTCGATGATGCCCGTGCCGTTCGCCAGCGCCAGCCCGGAGCGCGGGACGACCATGCCGCAGAGGCTGGTCTCTTCGTAGCTGGCACCCATGTCGATGGCGATGCCGGTGCCGAACGCGACGACCTTACCGGGATCAATCTGGACACTTCCGAACACGCCGGAGAATTGGGACGCGGGCAGGCGGCAAGCCCGTAGGTCGTAGCCGGCGGCGCCTGCGGTAGACCGACGCAGGTACTGCTCGGGGAAGGCGTGGGGGAGGTACTTGATTTGCATGAGGGTTCTCCTGTTCAGGCGGCGCGCACTTGCGTTCCCTGCAGCACGACCATGTCGGCGGACTGGTCATAGGCCGCTTCGATCTCGGCGTCCGACAGCTTGCGCAGTGTCACCCACTGGCCGTCCGGGTGCTTGCGGTACAGCCAGCCGTGATCCTTAGCGCCAGGATCGAGGCGCGCGGCGCAATCGGGATTTTGCTGCAGCAGCGTCAGGCCGTTGTTCAGTTCAGTCATGAGGGTTCTCCTGTTGGTGAGCCTTCAGTGTAGTACAAGTGTTTTACTTAGCGCAAGATAAATTTAGAGGTTGACTCGTGATGCTACGCTGCGCTACACTGAGGGTTCACCAACAGGAGAACCCTAATGTCCCGGTTTCTTACTCCCCTCGGCGTCACCCCCGTGCTCGGATTTACCACCGCGAGGGGCGACCGCCTTGATGGGGCGTGCATCGCCGACGAAGCCGCCGAAATGGGCGTGCCTCCGGGCAGTCACATTCGCGCACAGCTAGAAGCGTGCGGGCTACTGAAGGAGTTCGAGAAGGGGTCCACTCCCGGCCAGCTCCCCTACTCGTTCCCTACCCGGTACTTTCGCGTAGTCAACCTAGAACCCGCTTGATGGAGCCTTTATTCGCAGCCACGTAATTAACGAATGCGCGATCCGTCAAGCCTGCAGCGACCACCTCCTCGGGCTTGAAGGTGTTCACGATGGTGAAGGGCTGCGGTGCGGCGGGCTGGCCTTGTTGGGCGCCCCCGCCGTTCAGGATGTTGCGCGGGTTGTTCTTGGCCAGCACCTCCTCGCCCCGTTGCAGGATCGCCGGCACCTCGTCCGCCGCCAGCCCGGGAAGCCCACCGCCGTGGAAGCGCGGGGCGCCCGCGAAGGCCACGGCCGGCGCGCTCTGGGACCAGCCGTTCGCGCCGCCCACCGTGCCGCCGTTGTGCATGGTGACCAGGCCCTTGAGCCACGAGACACCCACCGACATGAGCCCGGGCTGCATCGGGCCGACGAAGTTCGGGTCGTTGCTTCCCCCCATCAGAGACTGCGCGATGTTCAGGGCCTGCTGCTTGACGATCATCTGGGCGATGCTCATCAAAAACTCGGACGCGAACTGCCGAAACGCATTGCGCGCAGTCGTCCAGGCCTTGCCGAACGATCCAACCCCACCGACCCACTTCGCCAGCGCGCCGTAGCTGGTGGTCAGGGCTCCCGCCATGCCGGTGGCGAACGTGTCCGTCACGCTCTTCCGGATCTCCAGCAGTTTGGTGTCCGCGATCGAGAGCTTGGCCAGCAGTCCGTCCATCTGCGCCGCCAGCGGGAGATTACCCGCGGCGGTCGCGAGATCCTTGATCCGGGTGGCGGTGTCGATGAGCCCCTGCTGGAACTCGCCCATGATGCGCACCGTCTCGGCCGCCGCGACCTGGCCGGTGGGGTCGTTCTGGTTCGCCACTTCGACCGCTGCAGCGATCTTGGCGTCCCGGATGCTCTGCTGCAGCGCCAGTTCGCGCTGGGCATCCTCGATCTGGGCCTTGCGATCTTCGGCTACCGGATCGAACGCCCGGGTCTTGGTG
>JBDKHE010000569.1:0-5786 GCA_039797805.1 Verrucomicrobiota bacterium | reverse complement strand
AACCTAAATTCCGCAGTTGAGGCGTGGTTTGGATGGATATTTCAGGTGGTGGCGCTGGTCAGTGGCGTGACAGTTTTCAACTGCGGCGCAGTTGTGCGGATCCAGTCGTGGAGGCGCAGATAGCCGTCCTTGAGTTGCTCGGCCCAGCCGCCGCGGATGGAGATTTGCACCTCCTTTTGGCGGCCGGATTGGACGAGCCGGGCGGCGATGAGCAGGAACCACCGGCGGCCGCGTTTGGCTTCGGTGTGCTGGTGGGGCACGATGAAGCGCACGAAGAGCACCCAGAGGTTGTAGACGAGCAGCAGCAGTCGGGCCGCCAGCTCGGTGGTGGCGCGTTTTTTGGCGCAAAAGCCGCTGAAGCCCCACTGGTTTTTGAGTTCGTCGAAGACGTTCTCGGTGTCGGCCCGGTCGCGGTAGAGCTGCTGGATCTGCCAGGCGTTGCAGTCCGCTCCGAGGTTGGTGACGTAGACCGCAAACTCGTGTTTGGTGAGGTCCCAAAACTCGCCGCAATCCGGCCCGGGCATCTCCCCTTGCAGACAGCGGGCGAAGACGACCCGGCGCGGGTGGGCCCAGCCGTGCAACTGGAGCGTGCCCTCGGCCACCTGCCAGGCGCCCTTTTGCGCCGGCCCCTGCCAGCGCTCCCCCGGCACCGCGTGCAGCGCGGCGCGCACGCCGCGGGTCAGCTTCAGCTTGAACAGATACTTCGGCCGCTCGGTGCTCGCCTCATGCCAGGCCATGACCCCGTCGTGGCCCAGTCCGAGATCGCCGCGATTGAGCCAGATCCGGTGCCCGCCGAGCCAGCGCTGCGCATCCTCCATCGCCTGTTGCCACTGCGTCGCCGTGACGGTGTCGCCGGAGCGGAAGCGATACGCCGGGCATAGCCGCGTGCGCGCCACCACCGCCAACAGCGGATGGAAACTGCGCCGCCCCGGCTTGGTCGGGTTGTAGCCCAGCTCCGCACCTTCCTGGTGCCCATACTTCGGCTGCACCGTCGAGTCCCAGTCCAGGATCGTTGGCCCGGGCAAAGCGCCCCACAGCGGCTGGGCCTGCTGGGCGATCCACTCCGCCCCCAGCACCGGATCGACCGAGGCGAAGAACCGCCGCACCGTGTCGTCGCCCACCACCGCCTCCATCCCGAACAACTCCGGGATCGTCGGATCCTCCCGCAACCGCTCGATATGGGCGAAGCGCCGCCCGTCGGTCAGCGCCGTCAGCATGAACGACTGGATCACGTCGTAGACCGGCGCCGCGTTCGGACTGGTCCGCTGCACCGGACACGCCTGGGCCAGCCCCTCGGCCACACCCAGATGCTTCGTGAACGCCGCCCACGGCACCAACCCGCCATACGGCGTCAACGCATCCTCCGTCACCGCCAAACGCACCCGCCCGCCTGCGGTCGGAAACGTGAAACCCCCTTCACCCGCCGGGTGAACTCCCACCACCTGCTCTTTTGCTTCCATGCCCCCATACCTCAACCACTTCCCCCTCACTCGTCACCGCTCAACTGCGGAATTTAGGTTAAACTCAGCGCGCACTCTATCCCCTGTATCCGAGCGAAACCCGCGAGGTCCGCCTCGAGGACGAGCGCGACGCGCGCTGGGTCGAGTTGGTCCGACGCTCCGTCATTGATCTCGGCTGGTCCACCGCGTTTCGCATCGAAAAATGGGATCACTCGCGCGACCAGAAATACCGACTCCGGCACGGTGAGAGCGCCACCTTCGTTGGTCTGATCCGGAAAAGTCACGTGTCGAAGGACGAGATCAAACTCGCCGCGCTCTCGTGCAATTCGAACCGCGACCGCGGCCTCCGCCCTGAATATACCCGCAATCTCAATCATCAGGATCCCGGCCTCGACAACAGTGGTTTCGGATTATGCAGGGTTGCCGCTTGCGGCATGCCTCGCGGAAAAAGGTGCGGCGCAAGCGCCGTTGCTACAGTCCAAAAGCTTGGGGCGATTGGCGTATTATGGCACCGTCATCACCAGCAGCAGGTCGTGCCGCCGGGTTCGCTTCATGGTCCAGGTGCCGTTCGCGTCGCCTTTGATCTTCCCGAGCGGCAGCCGTTTCCCGCTGGAGGGTGTCACGAAGTGGGCGTCATACTCCACCCCTGCTTCCAGCTCCTTCACCACCAGGTCCATTCCACTGACGGCGCTGAAATAGATGAGACGCAGTTTCCCCGGGATGCCGGCGGCGTAGGCCGAGAACTCCCGGAGCGATGCGGCGGCCGCCGGCGGCGCCCATTCGGGATGGGGCTCCAGTTTCCACCACTCGAACTGCTCCAGGGTCTTTTTCCCGACGCCCACCTGATACGAGCCGCGGAATTGGTAGGCGTCGCGCCAGATTCCCTCGCCCCACGACTGGCCCTGCGGTTGCACGTAGGAGGGGAACTCCGGCGAGTTGAACTGCGTGATGCCATGCGCGCCGTAGGTGTAGCCCGGCGAACCCGACAGCACGCTGGCCCAGAAAAGCTGCCGCTGGCAGTCCTCCCAGTTGGTTTCGCCGATGCCCTCGTAAGCCACTTCATCGACCAGCGCGGGCATGACCGGCTCGGCGACCCGCGATTGTCGCAGCAGCGACAGGGCCTTCGGCAACGCGTGGACATACAGGTGTCCCGCCTGCAGCATGTCGAAATCCAGCAGCGCCGGATTCTTCACCTCGGCCCTGGAACTTGTCCCGTGTCTCGGATGCACGGTGATCAGGTGGCCGTGGGGATTGTGAGCCCGGACGTATTCCAGGACCGGGCCCCAGGCCTCGATCTGGCGCGGACTGTCCTCCTGCGGGGTGGCCGAGGTGTAATACGGCATGGACAGCTCGCCCGCCAGGCACCACACGACCGGCAACGCGCCCCAACGCGCCAGGACGTAGCTCCAGAGCTTCCGGATATTCTCCGGGCCCATGCGGAGGATGTAGAAGCCCCAGCAGGGGACGATCACGGGCACCATCGCGGAATCGACCAGATGGAAAACCCGCCAGTCCGCCGCGTCGAAATACCGCGGGTTGATCCGGTTCGTCGCCTCGTCCCAGGGCAGGCCGGCCTCGTTCTCATTTTTCCGGTCAAAATAGGTGCCCGAAGGCGCGAGGCTCAGCGTGAACTGGATGGCGTTGAAGCCCTTCTTCCGCCGGTCCTCCGTCATCAGCTTGAATTCCTCCGGCCAGCGCAACCGCTTCGCCATACCGCACCACCACGTGTCGCCCAGCCACAGGAACGGCTTCCCGTCGAGGTGCGTGAAATGCCGCCGGTCGGGCGCGACGCGGATGGGGCCGTGCCGGAGCAGTTCGTTGTCGCCTTCGTAGGGCACAATGCGAAACGACCCGCGGCGGCCGTGCAGGCCGGAGTCAGCCGTGTTGGACGCGCGCGTGACATAGGAGAATTCACCGACGAGGTGCGACGAAAAGCGAAACTTGAACAGATCCCCACCCGCCCAGAAACCGGGGAAATCCTGTTTCCGGCCGTCGGGAAAAGCGATCTCGACCGTGAAGTCCACGTCGTTGAACGGATCGCCGTAGGCCACGGCGGCGTGGAACGTTTTTTCGAACAGCGTGTTTTGCGGCACCCGGTCCTCGGCGGGCCCGGCGGCGAAGGCCCGGCCGACCCCGGTTAGGGCGACGGCCGCGCCGGTGTGTTTCAAGAAATCGCGGCGGTTCATGTGGGTGGGTCGGGAGTAGGAGCCTGCTGGCAGGCGATGCAGCACTGGCGCGGTTGGCGGGCGTTCCGAATCGCCTGCCAGCAGGCTCCTACAAAAAGGGATGCGATTGGTGGCGTGATGGGTTTGATCGAATGCCCCGGAAAGTCTTCACGATTTCGCGGGCACCGGCTTCGATTCCTGGGAGAGGGCGATGGCCGCGAGGATCGCGACGGCGATGCCCGAGGCTTCGATGAGGCCGACGCGCTCGCCCAGGAAGATCAGGGCCAGCACGATGGTGACCAGCGGCTGCACGGCGGCGGCCAGGGTCGTGACCACGGCAGCCTTGCCCTCGCAGCGGTAGGCCGCAAAGGCGGCGATGACCCCGAAGCTGTTCAGCGCGCCCGCGGCGAGACCGGACCAGACCATGGCGGCCGACATGTGCCAATCGAGCGGCTTGGTGGCGGCGATCCACAGGGCGATGGGGATGAAGGCTGCGCACCAGGCGAGGTAGGATAGCTCCGCGGAGACGTGATTGGTGGACTCCTTTTGGGTGGCGCTGAAGACACCCCAGCAGACCATCGCGCCCAGCGCGTAGAGCATCCACGGAGTCAGGCTGATCCGGCGCAGCAGCTCCAGCGGATGCCCGAGGCTCTTCGCCTCGCCGCTGAGGAGGAGGATGGCCGCCACGGCGAGGATGATGCCAAACCCCTGGATGAGGTTGAGCCGTTCCTTGAACCAGAAATATGCGAGGAAGAGAGTGACCAGCGGATAGACATTGGTGAGCGGCACCGCGACGGCCGTCACGGCGCCGGCCTCGAGCGCGAGATAAAAGAAGATATTGCCCGCCGCCGCGATCAGTCCGGAGACAAAGCCCCAGAACAGGCCGAGGCGCTTGTTGGTGCCAGCGCGCACGTTCTTCGACCGGGCGGCGAAGATGACGGAAGGAATGAGCGCGAACGTGAACAGCATCTGCGTCATCCAGCCGGAGAGTTCGCGGCTCGGCCCTTTCGAGAGCACGCCCCAGATGCCCCAACAGGTGGCGGCGGTGAGGGCATAAAGAAGCCACGGGGGCAGGAACGGGGTCTTGGCGGCGGGAGTGGTGGTCATCGGGGAGGTGGAGTCGGAGCGAAGGCGGGAACGCGGTGAATCAGGTCCGGGCTACGGTCAGTTCGTGGCCACCAAGGTCGAAGAGATCGTTGGGCAGGTCGCGGCTCTCCGTGACGTAGAAGGTGGGGTTGCGCCCCTCCGCTGCCGTGATGGCCTCGCCATGCGGCACATCCGCGAGCATGGTGAAGAAGCTCACCTCCGGGTCGTTCCATTTGACTTGAAGACAGACGAAATCGGCGGGCGAGACGGTGCCGGCCGCGACCTTGGCGGCGAGTTCGGGGCGGCGCATCAGGGCCACCACCAGATAAAGCGGCTTGGTCCCGGGGTCGCCGAGGAGCAGGAAATCCTCATTGTCGGGATGGGTGGCGAAATCGGCGAAGGGCACGCGGTTGACCGTGACCGAGATCAGCATGTGCGGGCCATAGCGGTCGGCGGAGCGGTAGATGGGGCGGTCGAGCGTCTGGCCCGGTCCGGCCGGCAGATCGTGGCGGCGGGCGCCGAGGCGGATGATGAGGTTGCGCCGCTCGAGATCGGCCATGACCGCCGGCGTCATCGGCACCGGCGGCAAGGGGAGAATTTCTTTCATGGTGGACGGATCAGGCGACGGTCGTGATTTTGGTCGCCCGCTCGAAGCGGCCCGGTTCGCGGCCCGCGAGCGCGGCGAGCGCGAGGGAAAGCATCTGCACGGGCAGCATCTCCAGGACGGGCAACAACCGCGCGGGCGCCGCCGGCAAACGGAACGGGCCCGGCTCGCTTCCGGCCCCGACCAGCGCGGCCCACCCGCCGGCGGAACGGATGTCGCGGGCGAGCGCCCCATTGAGCTCCAGCGTGGCGGGCTCGCCGCCAAAGACCAGGGCGTGGAGGCCGGGGGCGACCATTTCCAGCGGACCGTGGCGGAAGGCCGGGCTGCTCATCCCCTCGGCGTGAAACCGCGTGGACTCCTTCAAGATTAGCGCGCCCGTGCCGGCGGCCGCCACCGAACCGCCCCGGCCGCGAACAAATACAAGGCGGAGCACGCCGAAAACGCCCGCCAGATGCGCCACGTGCCCGCGCC
>JBDKHE010000568.1:0-3375 GCA_039797805.1 Verrucomicrobiota bacterium | reverse complement strand
CCGACAGTGCAAACGTCGGCGCGAACCGTCGGACTCGGCTTGTGCTTTGCCAGCGTCGCGTCCCAGCCGGCCGCAACGAGGGACAGATAAATGTCCCGAGCCTTAGCAGCAGCAGCAGATTGATTCGCCGTCTCCAGATTGAACCAGGCCTCGCGCCCGAGGTGAAACATGCGCACCGAAAACTCGGGCGGCGTGACGACCACGCCGCGCGCGTCGCGGAACGGCCGGCGCTTGATGCGCTTTTTCCAGTAATCCTGATGCGTCTTGGCCGCTCGCGGGACCGGACAGTGATCGTTCCACTGTCCGGTTACTGTCCGGTTTTTCGTGTCCTCAAAATTTTTCATGTGTCCGTTTTCCTGCTCAACTTATGCCGCATTTCTCCTCTGAAAACAACCCGGTAAGTGCAGACAGAAGCAGACAAATGCGGACAAAATTTTTCCGCCTAACGAGTAACTGTTAATCACTTGGTCACTGGTTCGATCCCAGCCCGGGCAGCCATTTTACTGGCATCCAGCGTTTAATCGCTGAGTACGATCTCCTTCGCGAGATTCCGCGACTCTGCCAGAATCAGGGACGTGACCCTACTGGGCGCGGGCCGATCTGCTCGAAGGGGATCCGTTGGAAGGAAGGGAGTTCCTTGTAGACAACGGAGTCGTCCTTGAGCTGGAAATTCAGCGCGGCGGCATCCACGAAGCCCGGATCCTTCTGCGTCATGAAGTTGCCGTCGAAGTCAGTCTGCGCGTACTGGCCCACCAAACGCACGGTCTCCTCGTGCTTCACCAGGACATTGTCGGTGAACACGTTTCTCGCCGGCCGCATGCCGACGTATGTTTTGCCGTCGGGCAATAGGTCCAGCCAGTTCTTGAGCAGCGGGTAGCGCTCACTGTAGGGCGGCTTGCGGATGTCCACGGACTGGGTCAGCCGCTTTGTGTAGAGACCCTTCTCCCCAAAATAGTACGGGATGCCTTCCTGCGCGAAATCGTACCACATGGACTTCAGCTGGTAGGCCGGTCCGTAGCCCTCAATGAAGATATTGTTCCGCACCACGATATCCTGGCCGCCGTTGCTGTAGACGGTTCCAAAGGAGGCCACGCGATAAAACACGTTGCCCTCGATTCGCACGCCGGCGGAAGCGTCATCACAATATATACCCATCGTCCACTTCCGGTCAGGCCGGCCGACGTGATGAAAGAAATTCCAGCGCACGACATTGCCCTGGTCGCTCGGATCGCGGCCCACGTACCAGGCGGAGGCATCGTTCGAATTCTGCGCCACGTGGTGCACATGGTTGAATTCAAAGACGTGCTCGTTGCCCTTGACGAGGATGCCCTGCAGGTCGGCGTCATAGATTTCATTGTGCGCAACGCGGTTGCCGCAACCATCCACGACCACGCCGGAGGCGCCCGCCTTGTTGCGCCGGTTGAAATCGTGGATGCGGCAATCGGTCACCACGTTGTGCCCCGGACGCAGCTGCGGCTTGCTGCCACCCCCGAGGAAGATGCCGCCGGAACCCGTGTTGTAGACCTCGCAGCCGACGATGCTGTGCCGCACGCCCGCATCGCGATCCCAGGCGGTGTTGAGATAATGGTGGGAATGATAACTGCCCACTTCGCGCGAGGCCGGCACGCCGGTATAGTCGTCGGCGGTGACGTGGGGAAAGGTCTGCCGCGCCCCCTGCCCCATCATGATGCCGGCGGTGCCCAGATTGCGCACGACGCAATCTTCGAAGCGGTTGTCCGAGCCGCCTTCGATCGACAACCCGAGCGCGCGGCCTTCCTCGATGATCAGTCCGCGCAAGGTGCAGAAGGAAACATGATCGAGCGCGACGAGCGCCTGCTCGACCACCGAGACCGACACGCGCGCCGTCGCCACATCGCCCGTGGGCCAGAGATAGAGACGGCCGGACTCCGTATCGACGTACCACTCGCCGGGCTCGTCGAGTTCCTCCAAAAGATTGCGCGCGACGTAGAGGTTGAAATTCTGGCCGCTCGCCAGCGAATACAGATGCGGCGCCGCCAGCGTCACCTCCTGCTTCGCCACGTCGATGGCCGCCACGAGAATCGTGTCGTCGGCATAGCCGTGGTTGAAATACCCGCTCAACCACACATCCTTCACCCCGGCCCAGCGGGCGTGGCGTGGATCGGTGTACTGAAAGCGCCCCCCGCGGTTGCTGTAATCTCCCGTGCGCGGCATCGAGCCGGGATCCAGGATCGGCCCAAGCGCGATCGCTCCCTGGTTCGGATATCTCGCCAGCGGCAGCGGAGCGTCATTCCAAAAGAGCTCCAGCGGCGACGGCACCACCGGCCAGCCATGACCAAACTGCCGGTGCCGGCCATAGTCCGTGATGCCCAGCGCCCGCAGATCGACTTCGCGCACGTGGGCCACCGATTCAGGCGGCAACCGGCGCAAGGCATCCGCGCTGCGCACCGGACCAAAAGCCGCGGCCGGAATCTCCCGTCCGCCGGTGATCCGGACGCTTTCCCCCGGGTAGCCGGCAAAGGTGACCGGCGCCGTCGCCGTGCCACTGTCCTGCGCCAAGAGCTCAAACGTGCGCGCCAGCGGATACGTGCCGCCTCGGAGCCACACCGTGACCGCCTCGCCCGCGCCCGCCGGCTGTGCCTTTCGCCACACTCGCACCGCATCGCGCGCGCCCTCCAACGTCTGCCACGGCGCTTCAAGCGTGCCGGGATTGCGATCACTGCCCTGCGGCGACACATAGCGCTCGAGTCCGTAGCCGAGCGGCGTCAAGAGGAGCAAACCGAGCAGACTTAGGGCGAGTTTCAGCGCGCGGGAGATGAATGAATGGTGCATGGATAGGTTAGGAAAGTATTTCGCGAGAGCCCGGTCGGCCCATCCGGACTTCACTTTTGCTTCGTCCGCATCACTTGATCCCAGTCGTAGACGCCCTCGATGGTGCCTCCGGGGGGAACGACCAGATACTCCTGCTCGGGCCAGTTTCCCTGGAGCAGTTGCTCGATCAGACGGATGTCACCGGGCAGACGGATGCTTTCCTTGCCGGCTTGCGCCGCCTTGGTGGCAAACTGTTCCGCGTAGCCGAGGTGACTGGTTTGCGGAATGTCGATGAACACGGCCTTGTTGTCGCCGTGGTCGGGATGCATCTCGGCCCAGATGAAACGCGCGTCCTCTTCCCCAAACTTCGCGACCAGTTCCTGGTAGGCATCCCCTGTCTTCACGGCCGATTCCCCGTCCTCGCTGGTGCGCAGGAAATAACTCCCCCGTTCCAGATAGCCGGCCGAGGAAAACGGCGTGCTGGGCGCATGGGCAAAGTGCTCCGCATACTTGGCCCGCGACCCCAGTAAAATTGTGCAACAGTCATGGGCGCGTGGAATGACCAGCCGCGTTTTCCGCGCCTGC
>JBDKHE010000567.1:0-8552 GCA_039797805.1 Verrucomicrobiota bacterium | reverse complement strand
GGTACGCAGCGCCCTGTCCTGGTCTGCGGCGTTTCGCACACCAATGTCCAGCTCACCCAACAGCGCCTGCTCGACCAGCGCCTGCTCCCCTACCGGCTGGAGATGGGCATATTGCCGCTGCTCGGCGAGGTTTCCAACCACCAGAAAAGGCTCAACGAGAAACGCGCCGTCGTCGTCGTCGTCATCGAGCAGGAACACACCGTCGCCTACATCATTGGCAAGGAAGGCGTGCACACCCCCGCTCCCGTGCGCCACGGTTTCACCTCGATCGTGCAGGCCGCCCGCCGGGAGTTCAATCTTACCGAGGCCGACGAGGTCCGCGAGCGTCTGCATCTCGCCGACGACGAACTCTTGCTCCGCGCCTCCAAGTTCGTCCGGGCCATCGGCCGCGATCTCAAGCCGCTGGTCGATTCCTACGAGATGACCACCGGCCAGCCGGTCGGCGAAATCTACTGCGCGTACCTGCCACCGGCTCTCAGCTGGATCGCCGAGCCACTGGCGCAGGTGGTCGGCCGGTCTCCCTTCACGTTCGACTGCCCGGCCTGGCAATCCACCGTCAACATCACCATCGGCGATCACGTCGCCCCCCTCGGCCAGCATTGGTTGGGCGCGCTCAGCCTGATCGCCGCACCTTCGGGCGCCCTCCCCGAACGCCCGGCCAAGGAAGACGCGGTTTACCAGGGCCCCTGGCGTCTCGACTGCCGCATTTCCACCGCCCTGCCCAGCGGCAACCTCATCCGCCGGCGTTTCATCACCAATGCGATCGCCGCCACCCTGGCCGCCGCCGCCCTGATGGTCACCCTCTGGCTGGTCTATGTCGGTCGCACGCTCGAGGCCGAGACCGCAGGCTGGCAACAGCGGATCACCGACAACAAACCGAAGGCGGACGCCATGGAGGCGGACAACCGCAAGCTCGCGACCAGTGCCGCCCGGATCGACACGGCGTACGCCCTCATGGCCTCGCCCTACCGCCTCACCGAACTCCTGATGGCGATCGGTCGCAACCGTCCGGCCAGCATGCAGGTAGTCAGCATCGATTCACTCGACTCCGGCCTCGTGCTGCGGGGCATCCTGCACGAGCCCTCCGACCGCGCCAAGACCACCCTCGACCAGTGCCGCCAGGAACTGCTGGCCGATGCTCAGATCAAGAACCGTTTTGCCAGCATCAGCCTCACCGCCATGAACCGCAAGGACCCGGGCGACATGTTTGAATTCGAGCTAACCTTCAAGCTCAAGGGGGCGAAACCATGAACACGTACCTCCTCCAATTGCGCCTGTTCGCCCGGAACTACCCCGTCGCCTTCACCAGCCTCGTGCTCCTGCTCGTGCTCGGCGGTGCCGACTGGTATCTCTGGAAACGGTGGGTCGAACTCAACGTGAACAACGAACGCATTCACGCGCAGGGTGAAGCCATGCTGCTCTCCCTCAGCAGCCACCCCCGCATCGATGCCCAGCTGAAGGACGCCAACCACGCGCTCACTTACATTGACCAGCACCTTGCCCTCGAGACGGATCTCGCCGGCAACCTCGACTATTTCTACCAGATCGAGAAGGACACCCACACCAAGTTGGCCAGTCTCTCCCAGCTCAGCTCGCAACCGGGGACGGACAAGGAATCCTACCAGGCCATTCCCTTTTCGCTGCGCATCTCAGGTTCCTACGCCCAGATCCTGGCGTATCTCCACGCGCTGGAGACCGGCCCCCGTCTGGTCCGGCTGAAAAACTACCGTCTCTCGCAGGGCGGCATCAGCGAGGGCGTCTCGCTTGACCTCACCGTCGACATGCTCGGCCGCTCATGAAGAATCTCGCCACCGTTTTTCTGCTCTCTCTCGCCGCCACCACCGTGCTCACGGCCGAGGCACCCGTGGATCGCTTCGCCGGACTCAAGCCCAAGATCGAGGAGCTGCTGAACCAGCGCCTCAATCCGGTCCCGCTCCCCGCCAAGCCCGCCAATCCGTTCCAATTCTTTCAGCCTGGAATTGAACGGCTGACCCCCTCCGATCCGCTCCCGGTCGTGCCCCTGCCGACGCAGACCGTGCAGATGGACGATAACCAGATCCTCGCCTACAGCGTCGCCCGCCTGCGCATCTCGGGCCAGGTCCTTCGCAACGGCGTCACCATGCTTTTGATCAACTCCGCGACCTATCGCGAAGGCGACTTGGTCCCGGTGAGAACCACCAACGACACCGTCTACTACGTGCGCATCGTACAGATCCGGGACAATGAGGTTGTCCTGGGCTACAACGAGGCGCTGGTGAACGTGCGCCTGCCTTGAGCGGACGTCCCCAACCCACGCACCTCCCGGACACGCGCCGCCAGCGGCTCCTTCCGGCATGATGCCTGCGGAAATCCCGTCCGACGAGGCGCCCTGGAAGGCCGGGCTGCACAGCATCCGCTCGCTCCTGTTTCCCGGACTTGTGCTCCAGGCGGTCGCTCTGGCTCTGGTACTCGCGTATTATTTCGTGCCGGCGACCGCCGACTTCTTCGGCCGGCTGGCCGCCTGGCAATCGGCGGGCGGCTTGGTCTTCACCGCCGCCACGACCGCGTTGTGCGGCGGATTGCTGCCCTTTCTTTTTCTCCGCCTGCACTCTGACACCCGGCACAGCCATCCCTGGCCGCACCTGATCTTCTTCATGTTGTTCTGGGCCTGGAAGGGATCCGAAGTCGATCTCTGGTATCGCGGCCTCTCCTGGCTCTACGGCGACGGTCATGACACCTTCACGATCGCGCGCAAGGTGCTCAGCGACCAGTTCGGCTTCAACCCCTTCTACGCGGCCCCGGTTGGCAACCTCTGCTTTGCCTGGAAGGACGCCGGTTTCCGCTGGCGACCCGTCGCCGCCGATCTCCGCGCCGGCCGGTGGTACGCCCGTCGCGTGCTGCCCGTGCTGATGGCCGTCTGGTTCCTGTGGATCCCCGTCGTCTGCTGCGTCTATGCCCTGCCCCTCCCGCTGCAGATGCCCCTCTTCAACGTCGTGCTCTGCTTCTGGTCCATGCTCTTCGCCCACATCCTGAGCCGCCAAACGGTGGGACGTTGAACGAATCAACGGCCCAGGGAAAGGTGTGTCGGCAAGCTCGCCCCCCGTTTGTCATCCTGAACGCAGTGAAGGATCCATCAGGACGACCGTTACCACGTAGCCCTGAAAGATCATGAACCTGGGTCCGGCCGGGCGGATCGCCCCTCACTCCTGCAGCAGCTTTCTCACCATGGCTTCCAGCGCCGCGCCGCGCGCGTTCGTCGAGACGACCATGCCGGCCTTGTTCAACAGGAACATGGCCGGGATGCCGCGAATGCCATACTTCTTGCCAAAGGGATTCTGCCAATACGTGCCGTCGTAGAATTGCGGCCAGGGCATGCTATGCTCGCGGGTGAAAGCCAGCATCTGCTCCGCGGTCTTCTGGCGCTTGGCCGGCTTTGCCGCATCCGGCGCCTGCTCGAAGGAAATGCCCACTATCTCAAAACCCCGATCATGGTAACGCTGGTAAGCTGCCACCACGTTGGGGATTTCCTCCAGACACGGCGGACACCAGGTTGCCCAGAAATCGATCAGCACCACCTTGCCCCGCAACGAAGCCAGATCGACCTCCCGGCCGTCCGCCGCGGTGAACTTCAGATCGAGCGGCTCCCGGATGAGTTCCGCCAGCCGCAGCTTCTGCGCCGCCAGTTCCTTCACCTTTTCGTTCGGGTGGGAGGCAAACGCCGCCCATTCGGACTTGGCCGTGGCCAGATCGGCGGTTTCCACATAATAGAAATAGTTCGAGACCATCGCCGCGGCCTCCGTATCCTGGGGATATTTTTCGAGGAAGGCCGACAGCTTTGCTTTCAACGCCGGCACATCGAACCGCTGGTGGTCGGCGGCTTCGAACGCCGCGTTCATCGCCGTCTCCAGCTCCGCCCGCTCCTGCATCTGGAGCTTGGCCGCCGGCGATTCTTCCGCCGCCTTGATCTCGGCCAGCATTTTCTCGGCGTTCTTGTTGCTCGGGTCGAGCGCGAGGGACTTTTCGTAGTTCTGGCGGGCCTCGGCGAGCTGTCCGTTCTTCAGCAGCACCTCGCCATAGCTGTCGTACACGTTGCCCGACTTCGGAAACAAAGCCACATTCCAGCCCAGCACCGCCAGCGCCTCGGGCAGTTTGTTCTTGGTGAGGTAGCGGTAGCCGAGGCCGTTCATCTGGGATTCACTCAGGAACAGTTCGCCGAGCTTGCCCGCCTGGTAGTCCGCAAAGCGCGTCTGCGCCGCCGCCAGCCCGGCCGTGTCGATGGCATCCTGGAGCAGATCCGCCAGCGCCCCGTTCTTCAGCGCCAGCAGCTCGACCTCGAAACGCAGCGTGGAGTTAGCCGGAATGTTTCCCCGTGGCTTGTCGCCGTATGCCAGCCCCGGCGGGACAATCAGCGTCGCCTGATCCCCGACATGCAACCGCGCGAACGCCTCATCCCACCCCGCAATCACCTGCTTGCGCCCCAGCGTGAAGGCAAACGGTTGGTTGTCGGTCCGCGAGCTGTCGAACACCGTGCCATCCATGAAACTTCCCGTGTAATGCGCGATCACCACCTGGCCCGGCTGCGCCAAGGCGCCGGTTCCGTGGACGGTGATGGCGTACTGCAACCCGGAAGCCGTGGTGACCAGGCCCGCCGGCAACGGCTGATCAGCCCGGACAAAAGGCGCCACCAGCATGGCCAGCAGCACGAACGACCCAAAGAGATGACGTGAAGACATGACGCCAACATGACCCAGCCAGACCGGCAGGACAATCCGTCATTGCAGACTTTATGCCGCTGCCTGGTCAATGCCGGCCGGCAGGACAGTCTCGCCGCATAGCGCCACGTGGCCGCACCTCGGCGATCAGCCGGGCGTTCGATTTCGGGGTTTCGTAGTCGATGCGATCGCAGGTGCGCCGGGACCACCGCACGTTGCACAGTTCGCGCCGCCCGACCTGGAAGGCTTCCCACCCCGGGCCGGAAACTTCCTTCGTCAAATATTTGTTTCTATCGGAAACCGCGGGGTTCTTCGTTGTTAGCATGTGCCGGGCCGTGCAAGGTACAGACTTTCGCCAATGGATGTTCCGTTCCTGTTCCCTTCTGCCTATGGCCGGTCGGTCGGTTTACTGATAAGTTAGTCTGGTTCCTCCGCATGTCCTCATCGCCCATCTCCCGCCCTCTCCCGGAAATCTTTTCCATGATTGGCAACACGCCCTTGGTGACGCTGCACTTCGCCCGGGAGAACCTGACCATCCATGCGAAGGCCGAGTTTGTTAATCCCAGCGGCTCCATCAAGGACCGGTTGGCCCAGACCATTCTCCGCCATGCGCTGGAGCAAGGCAGGCTCAGGGAGGACACCATCATCCTGGAATGCACCAGCGGCAACACCGGCATCTCGCTCGCCATGGTCGGCGCCGCCCTCGGTGTGCGCGTGAAGATCCTGATGTCCGACACCGCGAGCGTCGAACGGCGTCACCTCATGAAACACTTCGGCGCCGAGCTCCAACTGTTCAAGGCCGACCGCGGCTACCTGACGGGCATCGAGCTCAGCCGGCAGATGGCGGCCGCCGATTCGCGCTACTTCCTGCCGTGCCAGTTCGAAAATCCTCTCAATGCCCTCGACCACGAGGAGCAGACCGGTCCGGAGATCATTCGCCAGATGGACGGCCAAATCGACGCCTTTGTCAGCGGCTTTGGCACTGGCGGCACCATCTCCGGCATCGGCCGGGCGCTCAAGCATCACTGCCCGGAAATCCAGGTGCACGTGATGGAGCCGGCCGAAGCAGCCATGCTCTCCGGCGAACTGCCCTGCTGTCACGCCATCGAGGGCGTCAGCGGCGGCTTTGTCCCTCCCCTGCTCCGCGACGCCCCGATCGACCACCGGATCAAGATCGCCAGCGCCGATGCCATCCAGATGACCCGCCGGCTGGCGCGGGAGTTCGGCCTGCTCGTGGGCACGTCGTCAGGGGCGAATGTCTGTGCCGCCTTGAGCGTCGCCCGCCAGCTCGGACCCGCCGCGCGCGTCGTCACGATCTTGTGCGACCGGGCGGAACGCTACTACTCCACCAGTCTTTTCGGTCCGATGAGCGCGCCAGCCTCCGCTCCGGAGGCATCGTTCGCACTCGGCCTTTGAAATAAAAACCGTCCTGTCTACTCTATCCCCCATGTTACTTCTCCGCCGACTGTCCGTCCTGCTTGCCCTCTGTTGTCTGTCCGCACCTGTTCTGGTGTCTGCCGCACCCGTGAGCGCGAGTCTGGTCGCCCCGGTCAGCTCCATCCAACCCGGCCAGCCGTTCTGGGTCGCCCTCCAGTTGGACCATGAGGACCATTGGCACAGCTACTGGATCAATCCCGGCACCGGCTACCCCACTTCGCTCGACTGGAAACTACCGCCCGGCTTCACGGCGGGGCCCATCGTCTGGCCCACCCCGCACGTCGTGAAAGACACCAAGGGAATCGTCACCGGTCACGGCTACGAGGGCCGCACCTACCTCTTTGTGCAAATCACCCCGCCGGCCGATCTGCCCGCCGGACAATCCGTAACCCTGCAGGCCACCGCCGACTGGCTCATGTGCAAGGACGTCTGCATGCCCGGCAACGCCGCCGTCTCCCTGAAGCTCGACGTGAGTCCGGCCGAACCCGCCGCCGACATGACCGTCGCCCGGCGTTTCAACAATGCATTCAGCGAACTGCCCCAACCACTCACGGGCTGGACACTGACCGCCACCCGCAGCGATCAAACCCTCACCGTCCGCCTGACGCCCGCCGCCGGCACCACCCACCGCCCCCAGGACCTGCACCTGTTCGACAGTGCCGGCTACGTAGACTTTGCCGCTGCCCAAAAAATCAACGAAGAACAGGGAGCGATCGTGATGACCCTGGCCATCGCCAAGGACGGACCCGCCGACGCCACCCACCTCACCGGAATCCTGTCTTCCAGCAACGGCTGGGGCGCAAACGTCCTCGGCCACGGCGCCACTTTCGACGTCGAATTCGGTACAACGGCACCAGTCGCGGGCGCCAAGCCTCAGAACCCGGAACCTGTCCGCCCGAACCCGCCGGCTGCCTCGGGCGGCCTGCTCGGCACCCTCCTCCTCGCCTTTGTGGGCGGGCTAATCCTGAACCTGATGCCCTGCGTCTTTCCGGTGCTTGGCATCAAGATCATGGGCTTCGTCAACCAGGCCGGCAACGACCGCCGCAAGATCACGATGCATGGCCTGGTGTTTGCCCTGGGCGTACTCGTTTCCTTCTGGGTGCTCGCCGGCGCCTTGCTGATGCTCCGCGCGGGCGGCGCCCAACTCGGCTGGGGCTTTCAACTCCAGTCGCCGGCCTTCGTTTTCGGCATGGCGGTGTTCATGCTGGTCTTCGCGCTCAACATGAGCGGGCTTTTTGAGATCGGACTCTCCGCCACCGGCGTCGGCGGCAACCTCCAGATGAAGGAAGGCTACGGCGGCTCCTTCTTCACCGGGGCGTTGGCCACGCTCGTCGCCACTCCGTGCAGCGCGCCGTTCCTCGCGCCCGCCCTCGGGGCCGCGCTTTCCCTTTCGGCCGTCGAGTCTCTCCTGATCTTCACCGCCATCGCGATCGGCCTCGCCCTGCCCTATCTCCTGCTGTCGATGTTCCCTCAAGCCATCAAGCTGCTGCCCCGGCCGGGTGCATGGATGGAGACCTTCAAGCAGGCGATGGCCTTTCCGCTCTATGCAACAGTGGGCTGGCTGCTCTGGGTGCTGGCCGGGCAGACCAAGGACGATGACAACGCCCTGCTGTTGATCGCTTTTGGCTTCGTGCTCGTCGCCATGGCGGCCTGGGCCTACGGCCGTTTTGGCCAGGCCTTCGGCAAGCCGCGCCGCCAGCTGTTTGGCCGCGTGTTCGCCGCAGTCCTCTTCGTGGGCGGCCTGTACACGGGCTGGCCCAAATCCGCCCCCACGGCCGCCGTCAACGGCAGCTACCAGGTCGTCTGGGAGAAATGGAGTCCCGAGGCGATCAAGGCCGCCCAAGCGGCCGGCCGCCCGGTCTACGTCGATTTCACCGCCCGCTGGTGCGCCACCTGCCAGACCAACAAGGCCACCGTGTTCCACAACGACGAGGTGCTGGCCGCGCTCGCCAGGAAGAATGTCGTCCTGCTGCGGGGCGACTGGACCAACCGCGACCCCAAGATCACCGCCGAACTCGCCCGCTGGAACCGCTCCGCCGTGCCCTTCAATTTGATCTACGCGCCCAGCATGGCCGAGCCCATTATCCTCCCCGAGTTGCTATCACCGGGCAAGGTGCTGGAAGCGCTGGCGATGGCCAAATAGGTCGCATACCTGCGCGGAAAGACCACCACGGATACTAAGGCCGCTCCCGCCTTGCTCCGCACCGGCAGCTTTGGCATCCATGGCGGCACCGTGCGCGATCCCGCCCATACCAAGTCCGTTGGCCTCCTGCTGGGTGGGGCGCTGTGCTGGAGCCTGGCGGGCATCCTGTTCAAGTGGGTGGAGTGGCCGGGGCTCGCCGCCGCCGGTGGACGCGGACTGATCGCGGCGCTGTTCTTGCTCGTGGCCTCTTGGCGCTCGCTGCGCTTCACCTGGTCCCGGCT
>JBDKHE010000566.1:0-4831 GCA_039797805.1 Verrucomicrobiota bacterium | reverse complement strand
CAAGTTTGTCGCCGCCAACCAGGTTGGCACCTACAAGAATCCCAGCTCGTCCAATCCCCTGCTGCAGGAGCTGCCCATCGTCGAGCCCCCTGCCGGCGGCGATGCCTACCTGATGGGCCGGATGTGGATGTGGTATCCCGCTCTGCGGCTGCGTCTGGGGGAGACTTACCGGATCCATCTGTCCTCGGTCGACCTCCAGCATGGTTTCTCCCTCCAGCCGCTTAACATGAACTTTCATGTGCTGCCCGGCTACGATCACGTCCTCACCATCACCCCGACCTCGAAGGGGGAGTTCACCATCGTCTGCAATGAATTCTGTGGCCTGGGCCACTCCAACATGTCCGGAAAAATCTTCGTCGAATAACCGCACCAGCCATGTCCTCATCCCATAATCTCTCCGCACCCGGCACGCCCGGCCGGGTTTGCGGAACCACCGGTCTCGGCGTCTGCCTTGATGCCCAGCGTTTCATCAAGCTCAACGCCGTGGTTGGCATTGTTTTCCTCCTGCTCGGCGGTATCGCCGCGCTGCTGCTGGCGCTGACCCGTTGGCAGACCGTGCATCTGCTGCCGGCCGATTGGTTCTACCGCATTTTGACCTTCCATGGCATCAACATGCTGATCCTGTGGATCCTCTTTTTTGAGGTGGCGATCCTGTACTTTGCCTGCACGACCCCGCTCAACGCCCGGTTGTATTCACGCAAGGTGGCCTGGGCTTCGTTCATCATGATGCTGATTGGCGGTGTGATGGTCGATTACATCATACTGGTCGGCCAGGCCGACGTGATGATGACGTCCTACCTGCCGCTGCTGGCGCATCCGCTCTTTTATCTGGGCATCATTCTCGTCGCGGTGGGCACGTTGGTCGGAGTCTTCAACTTCTTTGCCACGCTCTACGTGGCGAAGCGCGACGGCGCCTACACGGGTTCGATGCCGATCGTGACGTTCGGCGCGCTGGCGGCGGCGATCATCGCCGTCGTTACTTTGCTGCATGGGGCGGTCGTTATGATCCCCACGTTCACCTACTCGATGGGCTGGACGGCCCAACCCGACCCGGCGTGGTATCGGCTCATCTGGTGGGGCCTGGGGCACCAGTCGCAACAGGTCAATGTCTGCGCGATGGTCGCCGTCTGGTATCTGATCTCGCACATCACCGTCGGCGCGAAGCCCATCAATGAGGCCGTTTGCCGCTCGGCGTTCGTGCTCTACATTCTCTTCATCAACCTTGCCTCGGCGCATCACCTGCTGGTGGATCCGGGCGTTGGGGCGACGTGGAAGATCTGGAACACTTCCTACGCCATGTACCTGGCGGTGCTGGCCTCCATGGTGCACGGCTTCACCGTCCCGGCCGGCATCGAACTCGCCATGCGGGAAAAGGGCTATAACCGCGGCATCTTTGGGTGGGTCTCGGCGCTGCCGTGGAAGAACCCGGCCTTTGCCGCCACCGTGCTGTCCGTCGTGATCTTCGGTTTCCTTGGCGGCATCACGGGGGTCACGCTCGGGACGCAGCAGATCAACATCATCGCGCACAACACGCTGCGCATCCCCGGTCACTTCCACGTCACGGTGGTCGGTGGCACGACCCTGGCCTTCATGGGGCTCGCCTACTACGTGATCCCGCTGATCTTCCAGCGTGATTTCATTTTCCGGGGTGTGGCCCGGCTGCAGCCCTGGCTCTTCGGTATCGGCATCACGCTGCTCGCCTTCGGCATGTCTTTCGCGGGGTCGATGGGTGTTTCGCGCCGCAGCTGGGACATTGACGCCCAGGGCGTCTACGGTCCCGCGGCTCACCTCTGGCTCGGCGTGTTGGGCATCGGCGGCACCCTGGCTTTCACCGGATTGCTGGTTTTTGTCCTGCTTTGTGTCGGCACGCTGATCTTCGGCAAGAAGATCGAGGGCCGCGCGATGGCGGATTGGGGCACACCGACCGCGCTGGCCGGAAGCACACCGGGCTCCCTCGCTCATGACCACTACGCCGTGAAGGGGACCATGGTGCTCACGCTCGTGTTTCTGGCCTGTTTTGCGGTTTACTATTTCGCCAACTGGAAGGCACTGGCCGATGTCTGGCCGGTGCGCTGAGGAGCACCATACTGCTCATGTCGTCGCCCGCAGATGCCGCTGAGTCTTTCAGTCCCCTGTCCCGCCCTTCACCCGACGGGGCGGGCCGGCGGGCCGGACGCTTTCTCAGCGGCCCCGGGCTGTTGGTCTTCCTGTTCACGGGGCTGGCGGGATACGAGGCCTTTCTGCTGCTGACTATCTTCGGTCCCACGGAAGGTGGGTGGCTCGGTGATTTTGTGCGGGACTTCCAGCTGTGGTGTTACCGGGGTGATCCCCGCACCGGCGGAGTTTCCTGGCTGGCCGTCTCCGTGATGATGGGGGAACCGCTCTTCGTGGTCGGCGTCGCGGCGCTGTTGTGGCGCGGCGCCTTGGGCCGGCTGCGTTCGCCCGGAATCTGGCTGGAGCACCGGCGGGCGGCGGCGGCAGCGTCGCTCGTAATCATCGTGGGTGTCGCCGGACTGGTCTACTACGCCCGCACGGATGCCATCAAGGCGGCGATCCTGCCACCGTTTCCGGGCAAGAGCATTCGGGTAAGTCTCGAATTGCCTAACCTGGAAATGATCGACCAGAAGGGTGGGGCGTTTCGGTTTGCTGATCTGCGCGGCCGGGTCGTGTTGGTCACCGGGGTCTACGCGACCTGCACGACGGCCTGTCCGGAGATCTTTCTCGAACTGAGGAAAATCCTGGACGAACTGCCCCCGGTGGAGCGGGCCGGTCTGAGTGTGGTCGCGATGTCCCTCAACCCGGAATATGAAACGGCACCCTTGATGGATGCGATCGCCGCCGGCCGCGGTTTCAGCCATCCCGAATTCCGGTACGTCAATGGCCGGGAGCCGGCGGAGATGCATGACGTGCTGACCCGGCTCCAGTTTTCCGCCACGCGCAACCCGCAGAACGGGGTGATCGACCACGCCAATCTGTTTCTGTTGGTGGATCGCTCCGGGCACATTGCCTACCGCTTCACGATGGACCCGCGCCATCGCGCGTGGCTCCGCGCCGGCCTGCGCGAACTCCTGGGCGAATCCCATGTCGACACACCACGAGCATCCGGACGTTGATTGCGAAGTCCTGGCCGACGCCATGGGCCCGGAGGCGGCGGCCCCGGGTTCGCTGCCGCCGCCTCCACCCGTGCGAGCTGCGCGGCTGTTTGCCACGGGGGATGCCTGGCTCACGCGGCTGGATGCGCTGCTGGAGCGCGGCTGGCCGCGGGAGCTGAATCCGCTGGCGCAACTGGGACCCGCCACGAATGCGATGCTGGCTCTGGCCACGGTGTCCGGCGTGCTGCTGCTCATCTGGTATTCGGCCAGCGTGCAGCTGGCCTGGCATGCGCTGGCGGATCTCGGGCCGCGCTCGCTCGGTGGTTTGGTGCGGAGCGTCCATCGTTACTCCTCCGATCTGGCGATGCTGCTGTTGCTGGCCCATGCCGGCCGCACCTTTTTGGCGCGGAAATTCGCCGATGCGCGCTGGCTCGCCTGGGCCAGTGGAATATTTCTGCTCGGTCTGGTGTGGTTCATCGGCTGGACCGGATACTGGCTGGTCTGGGATGAGCGCGCCCAGTTGCTGGCCCTAGGCACGATGAAGGCGGTGGACGTCCTGCCGATCTTTGGTGAACCGATGCTACGGTTGTTCACGGCGGACCATACCGTGCCGTCCCTGCTCTTCTTCGTGGTGTTTTTCCTGCACATGGTGCTGCCGCTGGGCATCGCCATCGGGTTGTGCCTGCATCTCGCGCGCCTGAGCCGGGCGCAATTGTTGCCCGACTGGCGGGTGGTGGGGTGGCTGGTGGCGGCCGTACTGGCCGCCGCGCTGATCCTGCCGGCCGCCAATGCGGCGCCGGCCCACATGGCCGTGAAGCCGGACCGTTTCACGATGGATTGGTGGTTCCTCTGGCCGTTGGGGATCATGGCCCGATTGTCCGGAGGTGGAGTGTGGCTCGCCGGCCTCTTCGCGGCAGTCGGCCTGACAACGATCCCGTGGTGGCTGGCCCGCCGCCGGCCGCGATCTGTTTACCAGGCCAAGGTCAATCTCTCCCGCTGCTTCTCCTGCTCACTGTGTTCGCACGATTGTCCGTTCGGGGCCATCACCATGGTCGCGCGCACGGACGGGAAACCGTTTCCCTCCCAAGCGCAGATCGATCCCGACCGCTGCATCGGCTGTGGCGTCTGTGCCGGCGCCTGCGACACCCAGGCGATCGGGGTCGGTTGGTTCGATGCGCAGCAGGTCATCCGGGAACTGGAGACTTTCGTACGGGCGGAAGTCGCCCGGGGGGTGGCCCCGGCGTTGGCTTTCGTCTGCGCCCAATCCAATGGCGGCTGGGAATTGTTTGATCAGGCGGGCTGGCAGCGGCGCTTGCCCGGATACTCCGTGCGGCCGGTGCCCTGTGTCGGCTGGCTCGAACCCAAGGTCATCGAACGCATCATCGCCAAAGGCGCCGCCGCCGTCCTGATCGTCAGCTGTGGCTCAAGCGAGGCGTTTTGCCGGGAAGGGGATCTTTGGTTGCCCGCGCGACTCGAGGGCACCCGCGAGCCGGCTTTCCGTCCCAACCGGGCTGATCCGCGCAAGGTCCTGCGCCTGCCCTTTGATCCCCTTCGGCCTGGCGGACTCACAGCCGCCGCCGAGGCTTTGCTCGAGGGGCAACGTCCCGCGCCTTTGCGCCGGCGACCGGTGGCCGGTTGGATAGGCGCGGCACTGCTTACCGTTTTCACCTTGGCGGCCCTCCTATTCATCAGCAATGCGCCCTTTCGCAATCCGGCACCCTCTGATCCGGAATTCGTGT
>JBDKHE010000565.1:0-3784 GCA_039797805.1 Verrucomicrobiota bacterium | reverse complement strand
TGGAATCGCCTTTGCCCTCTATCCTGTCACCGACGTGGCCCGCTCGCGGCGGTTCTACGAACAGACACTCGGTCTGAAGGCCTGCGCGGAAATGGAATTCGCTCCGGGGTCGTGGTGGATTGAATATGATGTCGGGGGGCCGAGCGCACTCTGTATCACCAATTTCAAGCTTGCCGGGGCCAATCACGCACCGAGTCCGGGCATCGCGATCGAGCTGACCAATCATGACGAGGCGCTCGCGGCCATTCGCGCCGCAGGGGTACCGGTGACCTGGGGTCCCAATGAATTTCCCGTCTGCCATAGTTTCGGAATCAAGGATCCGGACGGCAACGACCTCTATCTTCACCAACGCAAAAACCACGCCTGATTTCCCCACCACCATGCAATCCCGCCACCTCACGCTCACGATTCACGCCTCCCGGGCCAGCGTCTTCAATCTGCTGGCCGATATCGAAAACTTCCCAACCTGGTCCGGCGGGTTCTGTGAATGGATTGAACTGCACTGCGACGGCTGGTGGGCGTACACCTCGCTCGGTGAATTCGTGGTTGAATCCATGGTGGACGACATCGCCGGTGCGATCGATCTGCGACTCCGGCACGTGTCTGGATGGATGATCCTCTTGCCTCTGCGGGTGCGCACCGATGGCGCGGGCGGATCGATCGTCAACCTGACCTGCCGGCAGGTGTCCGGGATGACTGACCACGACTATGAGCGGCTCTTTGACACCCTGATCGTGGGGCTTCGGCAGCTGTCGGACAGAGTCCAACCCGAGTTGGCGGTGGCTTGATGGCCAAGCGTCTTTGCGCGGACAGTCGGGCGGTTTACTCCACGGGTTCGACTGTGACGGCTACCCGCAAAATGGGAGAGTAGCTGCCGCTGAAGACGCCCCGGGTGGGGCTGACATCCGCGTAGTCACGGCCGCGGGCCACCACAATGTGGCCTTGGGCGGTGAAACAGGAATTGGTCGGGTCGTAATCCACCCAACCGATGTCGGGCACAAATACCGAGGCCCAGGCGTGCATGGCGTCGGCGCCTTGTAGTCGGGGTTGCCCGGGCGGGGGATTGGTCAGCAGGTAGCCGCTGACGTAGGCCGCCGGCAAACCGTGTTGCCGGACGCAGCTGAGAAACAAGTGGGTGAAATCCTGGCAGACACCGCGCTTGGTTTCCAAAACCGTCGTGAGCGGCGTGCTGACGGTCGTGGCTTTGGCGTCGAAGGTGAAGGTCTCGGCAAATTGCCAGCCCAAGGCCGCGATCCACTCCAGTGTGGGCGTGGACGGATCGATCGGCTCAGCGATCGCCGCGGCGGCGGCGAGCAGCGGGACATGCGTGGTGCCGCACAGGTATTGCTCCAGCCGGCAGTCCTCACCGGTTTGGATCGAGAGCCGGACCCGTTCCCTGGCCTCGGTAAGTGGCTGGCTCAGCCACGGCAGGGGCAACAACGGGGCTTCGCGCCGGACGACGGCATGGCTTGTGATGGAGAGTTTGGCATGCGGCTCGCGGAGCGAAAAGAAATGCCGCGTGTTGCCGAAGAAATCCTGACGGGTGGTGAGGTCGGGTGCGGCCGGCTGCAGCTCAAGCTGGAAATCAACACACTCCTGCGACGGCTCCGTGCGGGGTTGCAGCTGCAGCATCTGCCAGGCTGCGCCAGCCGGAGCCGCGTGTTGGTAAACCGTCTGGTGGGTGATGCGGTAGTCAGGCATGGATCAGCGCACCTCCGCGTGGGAAAAGTAGATGTGGTTCAGCTCGTCGCCGACGGTGTGAAGATGTTGCTGCATGTCGAGGAGCAGCCGGGTCGCCTCCGTCGGTTGGGACGCCAACCGGGGGGCATCATTCAACCGGATTTCTCCCAGCATGCGCTGGGATTGCAGTCGCAGGGCGGCCACCTTGCGCGGCGCGAGTTCCGCGGGTAGCATCCCGAGGTGCCGGGTAATCTCATCAACCTGGTAACGCAGACTGCGAGGATTGTCGGCGGAGAGCACCAGCCAGTCGATGACGGCGGAGGTGTCCACGGCGCCATGGTAGGCATGGCGATAGGTGAAGAGCGCGTCGGCCAGGTGCAGCAGCGTTTGCAGGCGGAATTCGGTCGGGGGCCGGTCAGCGGCGAGCGGCAGCAGGGCTTGGAGCAGGTCGAGCAGTTGACGGGCCCGTTCGAGCCGGCGTCCGAGTTGGAGGAAATGCCAGCCCGTGTCATGGGGCATCGTCTCGAGGGTGAGGCCCTCGAGAGACGTCAGATTCTGCCGGAGCCAGGCGCAGGCCACGGTGTCGCCGGCCCGGCGACGCTGGCGCAAATGGCGGATCATTTGCCAGGCTTCGTGGGGCAGCCGGACCTTCAGGGTTTCGAGCAACCGGATGAGGTTGGCCACCGTGCCGGCGAGGCTGGAAGGCCGGGTCGGATCGTCAGCCACCCGGCGGGCGGCCGTGGCGAGTTGGACGAGCGGTTCGTCGGCCGGCGCGACGGGTTGATCCTGCATGCGGAAGAGCAGGGCGATCGTGTCGCGGGGGACGGCCGGATCGAGGTGGGCGATCTCGTCGTGCAGGAGGGCGTCCAGTTTTTCCAACCGGCGCGCGAGCGCTCCGGCGCGTTCCAGATAACGCCCCAGCCAGAAGAAATCATTGGCGGCGCGACTGGGGGTCGACGCGGGGTGACGCAGGGTCTCAGCGGGGCGCGGGCTGATCAAGAGGGGCGGTTCATGGGGCTGGCCGTCGTGAAGGACCCAGGTGTCCTTGCTGACGCTGCCTTGTTGGAGGGAGACGATCATGTCCTCACCCCGCGGATTGCAGCGCGTGAGGCCACCGGGCATCACGATGTAGTCGCCATCGTGCCAGGAGACGTAGAGGCGCGTGATGAACGGCATGGGACGCAGGGCGCCATCATGCCAGCCCGGGGTGGTGCTGTGGAAAACCCGTTCCTGGCCGCACCAGGCGCCGGGATTGGCGCGGATTTCGTCAGCGAGCGCGGCGCGGGCTGTCTTACCCAGCCAACCGCCGTATCGGGACGGGGCGGAGTCCCGGGTGCGGAAAGTGGGCTTCACGACCAGATCCGCCAGATGGTCGAGGACGAAGTTGCGGGGCTGTTCCTGGCCGCACCACCAGGTGGCGGCGTTGGGCAGGGCGAGCTCCTCCCCGAGAATGTGGCGGCAGAGCGGTTGCAGGAATCCCAGCAGGGCCGGCGTCTCGAGGGCGCGGCAGCCGGGCAGGTTGGCGAGACTGACGCTCCGGCTGTGCGCAGCGTGGATGAGGCCCGGCACGCCGAGCAGGGAGCGGGCGTCCAGTTCCAGCGGATCGCAGAAATCGGAGTCGAGCCGGCGCAGGACGACGTCCACCTGCTGGAGGCCGCCGACGGTGCGGAGGTAAACCTTGCGGTTGCGCGTGGTGAGATCCTCGCCCTCCACCAAGGTGTATCCCAGGTAGCTCGAGAGATAGGCCTGCTCGAAATAGGTTTCGTTGGCGGGTCCGGGCGAGAGCAGGACAATCCGGGCGTCGGGGATCTGCGGTGCCAGGTTTTCCAGGGACTGGCGGTAGTTGTGGAAGAACTGGTGCAGGCGTTGCACCGGACTGTTGTGGAACACCTCGGACAGGGCCTGGCGGGTGATGATGCGGTTTTGCAGGGAATACCCGAGACCGGAAGGGGCATCGAGCCGGTCCTCCACCACCCACCAGCGACCGTCGGAGGAACGGGCCACATCCACGGCCAGCGTGTGCAGGAAGGTGGGCAGGCCTTTGCCGAGTCCCACGCAGGAACGCAGAAAGTGCGGATTGTGCATCACGACCGCCGGGGGGATC
>JBDKHE010000564.1:0-2660 GCA_039797805.1 Verrucomicrobiota bacterium | reverse complement strand
GGCCGGCAGGCACTCATCAAACAGGACGCGCATGACGCTTACTCTTCAGCCACTGCCATCACATGTGCCTTGGCTTCAGCTAGCAGCTGATGCGCCTGCTCCGCAGTAACCGTAGGAAAATCTTCCAAGAAGTCAGTCAGCGGATGCCCACCATCCAGATAGTCGAAAAGTGACTGCACCGTCACCCGGGTGTTCGCAAAGCACGGCGCCCCGCTCATGATCTCTGGATCAACGGTGATGACGCTCGGCTTCATACCTGTACCCTACCCACCGCCCGCACCCTCGCAAGTTTGGATTCTAATCGACCCTCCGCCTATCACCCCAAGCGAAGCGACGAGGCCCCGGCAACCCTCCCACCCAGTAGGTCCGGTCTCCGACCGGACGCTTGCGCCCTGCCTGCCAAGCAATGCCTCTTCCTCCCCGCTCCCTTCTCCCTTCTCCCGCTGCAAGCCCGCAGCTTTCCTCTCGCCAACCACCCGTTTCCGGAGTCCTTTTCCGCCAGCGCCGGACCACCCACCCGCCGCGCTGGCCCGGATCTGTAGCTCAGTTGGATAGAGCACTTGGCTTCGAACCAAGGGGCCGGGGGTTCGAGTCCCTCCAGATCCACCATCCTTCGCCAAGCAGAGCGAGGACGAAGGATGCCCTTCGTAGCTTCAGCGTAGTAGGGCGTTTTTCATGCAGCGTACTCGAAATGGCTACGGATGGCGCGGCCATCCCAGCGAATCACTTGCGTGCTTCGTCTTCGCCAAGCAGAGCGAGGACGAAGGATGCCCTTCGTAGCCTTAGCGTAGGTCCGGTCTCCGACCGGACGATCGCGCCCTTAACCCCCAACAGCCCTTCAGCCAGCCCACCCCTCGCCGGCGAACCACTGCAGGACGCGAGCTCCCCTCCACTCCAAGGTGGATGGCCCACGCTCGCCGAGCCATAACACAGTGACGGCTGCTCCCAGTGGGCCGTGCTCGTTGCGGACAACAAATCCTGAGCCATAACCCCGTGACTCCTGATTCCTTTGGGAGCCCCTCATCGGTGCCGGCCTCGACGGCTGCCAGGCCTGGCCTCCACCCGCCGCCAAATTGGCTTGAGACATTCGGGACCGGCAGGGGATGTTAGGTCAGTGACGACCAATCAACCAGCCGGGTCCGCCCGTCGCCGACTTTTCAGGATCATTGCAGTGACGCTCCTCCTCGTCGCCGTTGGGATCGTGACGTGGTTTGAATTCAGTCCTCCCCGCATTGATCACGATCGGGTCTACCGCATCGGCTACGGTCAGGACGCCCCGCTGCATTTCCAGAACGCGGACGGCCAGCCCGCCGGACTGGCGGTCGATTTGGTGCAGGAATCGGCCCGCCGCCAGGGCATCAAGCTCGCCTGGCATCACCTTGAGGAAATGGGCCAAAACGATATCGACCTGTGGGTGCTCAAATCAGTGATCCCCGACCGGCCGAGCACACTCTATCATACGGAACCGTATCTGCAGGCCGAATCCTGCTTTCTGGTGCGCGCTGACAGCCCCGTCCGTGATCTGCCGGATCTGCTCGATGGTCGCATCAGCTTTGTCAATTACCGCATCCATCGGGATACCCTGCCGCGCCTGCTTGCGTCCTTTAAACCGGTGCCGACGGAGAGCAGCCGCGACGCCGTTGATGCCATGCTCTCCGGACGAAGCGACGCCGCCTACATCGACCAGTACACATTGTTCGCCACCCTGTTGGACGGAGAACAAGTCGCCTTGCGCGTACTGCCCACTCGCTCACCAACCCGCAACATGGCGCTCGGCGCCCGGAAGCCGAGTGCCGCCGTGGCCGATGCGATCCGGAGTGGCATGCAGTCCATGGTCGCGGATGGCAGTTTGGAGAAGCTCATGCAGAAGTGGATCTTCTTCCCCAACATGACCGCCAATATCATCGGCGACATTGTGGAGAAGCAGCACCGTATCCGCTGGCTGTGGACCGGCGTCACCATCCTCACCCTGCTTCTCCTGGTGGCGGTCGCGCTGGCCGTGGTGGCGCAACGGCGCAAAAGCGAATGGCGCCGCTCGCAGAAGAAATACCGGGAACTTCATGAGAGCATGACCGACGCCTTCGTCCGCTTCGATCTGGACGGCCGGATCAACGACATCAACCCGGCGTTTTGTGAACTGGTCGGCTACACGGAAAGCGAACTGATGGAGCGGACCGACCGGGAATTGACGCCCCTGGCCTGGCACACGAGGGAGGAGGATCGCCGCCAGAACCAGATCGTCCTGCGCGGATATTCCGACGTTCATGAAAAGGAATACCGGCACAAAGACGGTACGGTCTTCCCCGTCGAGTCCCGCGCTTTTCTTTTGCGGGACGAGTCCGGCCGGCCGGCCGGCTGGTGGGAGATCGTCCGCGACATCACCGACCGCCGGCAGGCGGAGGCGGAACGCGGAAGACTGCGGGAGCAATTGGCCCAATCCCAGAAAATGGAGGTTGTAGGCCGCCTCGCCGGGGGTGTCGCCCATGATTTCAACAACATGTTGCAGGCAATTCTGGGCAATGCGTCGCTCGCCTTGCTCGATCTGCCTGCAGACAGCCCGGCGCGAGAGAGCCTGCAGGAGATCCGCTCCGCCGCGGACCGCTCTGTCGCCCTCACCAGCCAGTTGCTGACGTTTGCCCGGCGCCAGGCCACCGCGCCGA
>JBDKHE010000563.1:0-4839 GCA_039797805.1 Verrucomicrobiota bacterium | reverse complement strand
CGACGGTTCTCGCATCCCCGGCCAGATCGTTGCAGACGGCGGGTGCACCGAGATGGAGGGCGTCACGGGTGAACTCGCACCGCGGTTGGGCTCCACAGACCAGCGGTTGCAGCACGGCGAGGGTGTCGGTGGAAGCGCCGGCATGGGCGGCGAGGGAGAGCTGCTCCGAGTTTGCCTCGCACCGTCCGATCCAGGCCAGCATGAAACCCCCTTTGTGGACGGCGATCTGACAGGCTGCGTCCAGCAAGGCGGCTTCACTCTTCTCCCGGACGATGAGCTGGTTCACATCGCTCAACATGCCGAGTGTGCGGTTGAGTTGCCGGATGTGCAACTCGGCCTGTTTGCGTCCGGTGATGTCGGCAAAACTCGTGATCACATGGGCTTCGCCCAGCAAATCCACCGTTTCCATGCCGACCAAGACGTGGCGGGCATCCCCGGAACGGGCGCGGATGGACAATTCGAGATCGCGCACGGTTCCGTGCGCCTTGAGGCGTTCGCGGATTTCGGTGGCCCCGGCTTCGTCGATCAATTGCAGATCCATCGAAGTTTGCCCCACCGCCTCGGCATGGGACCAACCGAGGAGCCGGGTGAAGGCCGCATTCACGTCGATGAATTTCCGGTCGCGCAACCGCGCGATCACGATCGCGACCGGACTGGCCTGGAAGGCCTGCAAAAGCCGCGACTCACTTTGGCGCAACGCCGCTTCCGCGTGCTTGTGTGCGGTGATGTCGGTGTGGGTGCCGACCATACGCTGCGGTTTGCCGGCAGGGTCGCGGTTGACCGTCATGCCGCGGACCAGGATCCAGTGGTATTGTCCGTCTTTGCCGCGCAGGCGGTGCTCGTGGACATAGGCTTCCCGGGCCGGTCCCTGCAAGTACGCGTCGAAGGCCGCTAGCGCGCCGGGCAGATCGTCAGGATGTACGAGTTCGGCCCAGGACTCGAAGCGGTCGGCAATCTCATCCTCGCGATAGCCCAACATTTCCTTCCAGCGCTTGGAAAAGCGAACGGCCCGGGTGGGTACGTCAATGTCCCAGACTCCGTCGCCGGCGCCCTCCAGGGCAAATTTCCAGCGTTCCTCGCTCTCGCGCAGGGCCTCCTGGGCCTGCCTGCGCTCCGTGATGTCGGTGGCGATGCCGGCCACAGCGAAAATGCGGCCGCTTGCGTCGCGCAGCGGGAATTTCGCGGTGAGATAGTGGTGGGGGCCATCCGGATGCGGCGCCATTTCCTCCAGGATTTTTGAGGTACCGCTCGCGAGGACTTTCTGGTCGTCCTGGCGAAACCGGTCCGCGACCTCGGCGGGAAACAGTTCGGCATCGGTTTTCCCTTCGATGGCGCCGCGGGGCAGGCCCAAGATGGCATGGTAGCCCTTGTTGACCAGAAGATGCTTTCCGTTCAGGTCCTTGATGAAGATTACGGAGGGGCTGTGGTCGAGAATGCCCTGGAGCAGGGTCTGGCTTTGTTGCAGCTCGCGGGTGCGCTGCCGGACGCTGCGCCGCAGCGTCCAGACCCAGGTGCCGAGCAGCAGCGCAAGGCCGGCGAAGGCGAGGGCCGCATAGGCGAAGCGCCGCAGCGTCGAACGATCAGTGAGACGCTGGCCCAGCCATTTCTGATCGATGGCCTTGAGCTCGGCCTTGGACAGACTGGCGAAGCCTCGGTTGATCGTGGCCAGCAGGGCGGTGTTGCCCTTGTGCACGGCCCGGTGCAGTTCCCCGGAGTTGATGGGGGCGGACATCTTGAAATTGCCGGCGATGTCCTGCTGGTTGAGCAGGTAAAAGGCGGCGGGTTGATCCATCACGAACACGTTTACCTTCCTCTCCCGCGCCGCAATGACGATGGCCTGGTAGCTGGGGAAGAGCTGGACGGTGGAGACGCCGCTATTCAGCAACAGGTTGGTCGAGGCGCCTCCTGTTTTGCTCGCCACGGGGAAACCGTGCAACGAAGCGATGTCCGTGATGCCGGAGATTTCCCGGCGAAAGAAGATCGATTGGTCGATCCGCGCGTAGGCAGGCGTGAAGTCGAGGTAGGCGACCCGTTCGGGTGTCTTGAAGAGGGTGTCGATGACGTCGAATTCACCGGCGCGCATCCGATTCTGGGCCTCGGCCCAGTCCATGGCTTGGATATCGACCTTGATGCCGGTTTGTCGCTCCCACAGTCGCCATTGGTCGATGGTGATCCCTTGAAGGGTTCCCTCATTATCCCGGAAGGAGAACGGCGGGTAGTTGTCGTCCATGACGACCCGGATCGAAGAGGGTCTGGCCTCGGTCGTCTGGCTGGCCTGAACCGGCAGCACGGTGACCGAGCCCAAAATGATCGCGATGCAGCCGGCCCGTTGGGCGGTCTGGAGCAGCAACGCCCAGCCATTGCTAGCCGCTCGGAGAAGCAACCCAAAGGGCGAAGGCGCGGCGGCATTCATCGGATGATCTATCCTGACTACGTGCGCCAGGGGAGGGTCGCCAGCCTATTGTGGCAGAGCGGGCTTCAAACCTTGGCGGCGGCCTCGACGAACTGCTTGGCGCGGGCCGTGATGGCGGCCCAGTCGCCGGCCTTGAGGGCGGCGGGGGCCACCAGGGCGGATCCGGCGGCGGTGGCAAAGGCCCCCGCCTTGAGGAAGTCGCCGACCGTCTCCGGGGTCACGCCGCCGGTGGGCAGGAACTCCAGCTTCGGGAAGGGGGCCTTGAGGGACTTGATGTACGCGGGACCGAAAAACTCGGCGGGGAAGATCTTGATGACGTCGGCGCCGCACTCGTGGGCCGAGTAGGCCTCGGTGGGCGTGAGCGCACCGGAGAGCACCGGCACGTCGGCGGCGTTGCAGGCCTTGATGACCTCGGGGCGCAGGGCCGGGGTGACAATGAACTTGGCACCGGCGGCGATGCCGCGCTTGGCCGTCTCGGCGTCAAGCACCGTGCCGAGGCCGAGCAGACAGTCGGGCAGTTCCTTGGAAACCTTGGCGCAAAGCTCGATGGCGCCGGGCGTGGTCATCGTAAGCTCGATGGCGCCGAGGCCGCCCGCCATGAGCGCCCGGGCACAACCCAGCAGGTTGTCGGCGTTGTCGGCGCGGATGAGCGCGATTACTTTCTGAGCCTTGAGGCGTTGGAGGATGTCGGATTTTGCCATGGGGAAGGTGAGTGGCGCCGCAACGGGTGAAAGGGCAGGGCACCGCTCGCTGGCAATGAATTGATTCCCGTCGCCTCGCAGCGGCAAGGAAACTTTTGGTCCCCGCCGCCCGCCGAGTGAAAGACGCGGCTATCTGTGGCGACGAATCCGATCTCCGCCCCCCGCCCGGGAGCTCGAAACGGTGAAGGGGAGCTTTGTGCGCGGGCCTTTCGGTCGGCCGTGTGACATCGTTCCGTTTGTGCAGCCAGGTTAACGGGTTGGGGCGCGGCGTTGCGGACGTGAGTGAAATATTTCGCAGGAATCCCACCTGGTGGCGTGCGGCGAAGACAGCCTGAAACTTACAAACTTGTAAGGGCATTAGTTTGGACGCGCGGGGATATAATAATGATAAATAATTCATTAATGAAACAGTAGTTCAAATATGAACTGAATGTTTCTCGTTGGTCGACCCCTTCGATCAACTCGTGCCGCTCCGCTTGGTCTGCATGGCAGGGGAAGCGTTGGGCGGCAAATCCCACACCCCTAACGAACATGAATAAATCAATCCTCCGGCATCTCCATGCCCTGACGGGTCGAGTGAACGGCCGTCATGCTTATTTCAACAACCTCGTCCTCGCGTTGGTAATGGCGTTTACGCTGGTGCTCTCGGTTCCATTGCAGGCGCAATCAACCGCGTCGGCTGCCATCACCGGCAAGATCAGCAATGCGCTCACGGGGCGTTATCTCAACAATGCCCGCGTCATGGTCGTTGAGACCAACCAGACGGTCTTTACCGATGAGTACGGCCAGTTCCGGCTGACCCGGCTGGCCCCGGGCAAGGTGACCCTGAAGGTTTTCTACACCGGCCTGGACGAGCAGGTCCTGGAAGTCGACGTCGGCGCCGGCGGCACCGTGCAGAAGAACATCGTGCTGACGAACGCGGCCCGCATGGCGGGTCGGACCCGCGCCGCCGATGGCAAGGGCGAGGTGCTAAAGCTGGAAAAATTCGTGGTGGAAGCCACGGAGCAGGACGGTGATTCCATCGCCATCAATGAGCAGCGGTTCTCCCCCAACCTGAAAAATGTCGTCGCGGCAGACGCCTTTGGCGACGTCACGGAAGGGAACCCGGGTGAGTTCCTGAAGTTTCTCCCGGGCGTGTCCGTGGATTACGTGGCAGCGGATGTCCGCTCGATTTCCGTCCGCGGATTCGGGTCGGCGTTCACTTCGGTGAATGTCGATGGCAACCGCATGGCCAGCGCCGCCTCCTCCGGGGCGAGCCGCACCTTCGAGCTCGAACAGGTCTCGATGAACAACGTGGCCCGGATCGAACTCACGAAGGTCCCGACGCCATCGATGCCCGCCGATTCCATGGGCGGATCCGTGAATCTCATCAGCAAGAATGCCTTCGAAAAGGATCACCGTGAAATCAAGTACCGGGCCTATCTCAGCGCCAACAGCGAGGATCTCACCCTGAGCAGGACGCCCGGCCCCAAGCCCGAGAATTCCTACAAGATCCGTCCGGGTTTCGACGTCACCTACGCTGATCCGCTCACGCCGAATTTCGGCATCGTGGTCAACGCGCTGCGTTCGGACCAGTTCAACGAGCAGCACCGCTCCCGCAACCGCTGGGAGTTCAACAGTGGCGACGGCACCGCGGCCACGCCCTATCTGCGGCGCTATGAGCTGCAGGATGGTCCCAAGGAAACCCTGCGCCAGTCGCTCGGGATCAACGCCGACTGGAAGGTC
>JBDKHE010000562.1:0-6945 GCA_039797805.1 Verrucomicrobiota bacterium | reverse complement strand
AACGAGTGCCAAAGGATATTGTCGAGCAGTGGGTGCATGGAAGGAGTCCGCGGGGGCTCAGGTGCGCAGAGAAGCGGAACGCCGGGTTCCGCGCAACACCGCTCACGCCTGCGTTGCCCGGCCGGTGGCGGGCCGCGCTTTCGCGCGGCCGAACCGGGCGAGAACCGGCCATCAGGATTCAGACTCTGGTTGACCGGCGGTCGCGCCGAAGGATCAGGACTTTTCCAACTCCGTCAGGCGCGTGGCGGCTTTTTCCCACTCGGCGGTCGCGAGGGTGAGTTGCTCGGTCATCGAGCTCAGCTCGCGGTTCAGATGCTGGGCGCGTCCGGGCTGGGTGTAGGTCTCGGGTTTTTCCATCTCGGCCGTGACTTCGGCGACCTTGGCCTCCAGCTCGCTCACGCGTTGCTCCAGTTTGCCGACCTCGACGCGGATCTTCTTGATGTCCGCGGGGGAAGGCTTGGCGGCCACGGGCGCAGCCTTGGGAGGGGCGGCCTTCTCCTGCTTCGGCCGCGCGTCGGTGAAGCCGGCGGTGAGGGCGGCGCGGGCGTTCGAGGCCTTGGACTTCTCGAGGTAGTAATCGTAGTCGCCCGCATACGGTGTGAGCCGGCCTGCGTGGACGTGAAGGACCGTCTGCGCGAGGGCGCGGATGAAATAGACGTCGTGGCTGATGAAGATGAACGTGCCCTCGAACTGCTTGAGGGCGTTGACCAGCGCATCGATGGACGGGATGTCGAGGTGGGTCGTCGGCTCGTCCATCAGCAGGAGATTGGGTGGGTTGACGAGCAGGCGGGCCAGGGCGAGACGGGATTTTTCGCCGCCCGAAAGCACGGACACCTTCTTGTAGACGTCGTCCTTGCGGAAGAGGAAGCCGCCGAGCACCGCGCGGGCCTGCTGTTCGGTGAGCTGGTTCTCGTTGGTGCGGAGCTCCATCACGTTCTCGAGGACCGTGAGGTCGAGCTTGAGGTTGTCTCCACGGTTCTGGGCGAAATACCCCGGGATCACGTTGCTGCCAAGGTCGCGCACGCCGCCCTGGATCGGGATCACGTCGGCGAGGATCTTGAGGAGGGTGGACTTGCCGGCGCCGTTCGGGCCGACGAGCACGATCTTCTGGCCGCGCTCGGCGTCGAAGTTGAGGTCCTGATAGACGACGTGGTCTCCGTAGGCCTGGCGGACGTTCTTGAGATTGATCACCTTCAGCCCGGAGCGCGGCGGCTGCGGGAAGCGGAAGTTGATGCGCTTGAGATCCTCCCAGGGCTCCTCGACGGCGACATCCTTGAGGCGCTCGATCTGTTTTTCCTTGGACTTCGCACGGGAGGCCATCGAGGCCTTGGCGCCGAAGCGGTCGACGAATTTCTGGAGGTGGGCGATCTCGCGCTGCTGGTTCTTGAAGACGGCGGCCTGCTGCTCCTTGCGGGCCTCCTTCTCGTTCAGGTAGTCGTCGTAGTTGCCGGTGTACTTGTTGAGCGTGCCGCCGCGCAGCTCGAGGATGCCGGTACAGAGAACATTCAGGAATTCACGGTCGTGGGAAACGATGAGGAGCCCGCCCGGATAGCGGGTGAGGTAATCCTGGAACCAGAGCAACGCCTCGAGATCGAGGTGATTGGTCGGCTCGTCGAGCAACAGCAGGGCGGGTTCACTCACCAGCAGGCGGGCGAGGTGGGCGCGCATGACCCAGCCGCCGGAAAAGGACTTGGCCTGTTTCTCGTGGTCGCTCTCGCGGAAGCCGAGACCGGCGAGGATTTTCTTGGCGCGCGGCTCGAGGGTCCAGTCGATGTCGTAATCGTCGTCGGTTTCCGGCACCAGCTTCTTGCCGCTGGTGGCGATCTGGATGACCGTCTCTTCGCCGATTGGCGCACTCTCCTGCGGCAGGAAGCCGAAGTCGGCCCCGCGCTCCCATTCGATGGTGCCTTCGTCGGCCTGTTCTTCGCCGAGGATGAGGTTGAACAGCGTGGATTTGCCCGCCCCGTTGGGGCCCACAAGACCGTAACGGTCGGTGCGGGCGACGAAAAGGGACACCTCGGCGAAAAGTTCGCGGGTGCCGTAGGACTTGGAAACGTCGGCCAGGGTCAGCATGGAGAACCCGCGAGTGAGGAGCGCGATGGCGCATCCGTCAATGGCTTAGCTCAGGCCTGTGTAAGTGCCACGGCGCCAGCAACCGCCACCGCCCCGCCGAGCAGCGAGCGGCGCGAGGGACGCTCGCCTTCCAGCCAATAGGTGAGCGGGATCGCGACCAATGGGGTGGTGGCGACGATTGGCAGGACGAGTCCGCTGGGGTTCGTCGCCAACGCCCACTGGTAGCAGCCGACGCCGAGCACCGGACCGACCAGGCCGTTGGCCAGTACCCAAAGGGCGGTGCGCCGGCGGGCTTCGGCGGTGGAGGTGGATTGAGCGGGCGGCGGGGTCAGCCGGCCCAAGGATTTGAGGACGAGAAACCAGAGCGCGGTAAATACCAACCCGGCCAAAATGCGGTGATAGGTGGCGTTCAGTCCGAAGGCGGCATGGTGGGCGGCCTCCCCGGCCGCCGCCGCGACGTCGACTCCCTTGCGGCTCACGAGTGCGCCGAGACCCTGGCCCGCCGCCGCCAGCAGACCGAACAGAAATCCGATCGGGCGGACGTGGACGCGGGGCGGACTGGCCCGGCTCGGCATGAGCGCGAGGATCACGCCGGCCAAGATCACCGAGCCCCACAGCATTTGAAAACCCGTCAACCGGGTGTCGAGCCAGAGCCACTCGCCGAGGGCCGCGATCGGCGCGGCGAGGCATTGCGTCATGAGGACGGTCAGCCGCGAACCGAGCAGCGGCAGGGCCCCATACACGCCGAGGTCACCCAGACCCATGCCGATGACCCCGCTCAGCAGAAACCACGGGGTGCTCGCGCTGGCGAATCCATTACCGAAGGTGTGGGCGAAAAGGCCGAGGACAAGGACGGCGACCACGAGCCGGCCGAGGTTGGCGCGCACCGGGCCTGACGCGCGCACGCTACGGGTGGCGCAGGTGGCGTTCAGGGCGAAGAAAAAGGCGGCGAGACAGGAGGCGATCACGACAGGCCGGACATTCTCAAGGCGGCCATCGCGGTGCAATCATCGCTTTGCCGGGCTTCAATTCGCTTTGCCAAGTCCGCTGATTGGGTGAACTTGCCACCATGTCCAACGCCCTTGCCCACGAGAAGTCTCCGTACCTGCGCCAGCACGCCGAGAATCCGGTCGCTTGGCGGCCCTGGGGACCGGAAGCGCTGGCGCTGGCGGCGCAGGAAGGAAAGCCGGTCTTCCTGAGCATCGGTTACTCGACCTGTCATTGGTGCCATGTGATGGCGCATGAATCCTTTGAGGATGCCGGGGTGGCGGAGATCCTGAACCGCGAATTCATCCCGGTGAAGGTGGACCGGGAAGAGCGTCCTGATCTCGACCGCATCTACATGACCTACGTGCAGCACACGACCGGCCATGGCGGCTGGCCGATGAGCGTGTGGCTGACGCCGGCCGGCAAACCCTTCTTCGGCGGCACCTATTTTCCGAAGGACGACCGGCACGGCCGGCCGGGATTCGTCACCTTGCTCAACACGATCGCGGACCATTGGCGGACGCAGCGGGAGAAGATCGAGACGGGCGCCGAGGAGATTGTGCAGTCGCTGCGGCGGTTCGCGACAGAGGGAGGAGCCCGGGAGATCGAGACCCCGGGGGCGCCGGTGCCGTTGCACGAGGCGGCGGGCGAGGCCTTCGAGAAAGGGTTCCAGTACTTCTACGAGTCCCATGATTCCCGCTGGGGCGGGTTTGGCGGCGCGCCGAAGTTTCCCCGGGCCTCGATTTTGGATTTTCTTTTCCGCTCGGCCGCGTTGCAGGGGGTGAACACCGACCTCGGCCAGGAGGCGATCGGCATGGCGGCCACGACGCTGCAACGGATGATCGAGGGCGGCCTGCACGACCATCTCGGGGGCGGCTTTCACCGCTACTCGGTGGACGAACAGTGGCATGTGCCGCATTTCGAGAAAATGCTCTACGACCAGGCCTTGATCGCCATGAACTGCCTGGAGGCGCAACAGGCGACCGGGTTGCCGGTGTTCGGTTGGGCGGCGCGGGACATCTTTGACTACGTCGCGCGTGATCTCACGAGCCCCCACGGAGGTTTCTACTCGGCGGAGGACGCGGACAGCGCTCTCCCCCAGGTTGCGCAAAGTGACAAGGGACAAGTATCAAGTGACAAACCAGGGACCCAGGGCCATGCCGAGGGGGCGTTCTATGTCTGGACCAAGGATGAAATCGACTCGGCGCTGGGTGCGGACGCGGCGTTTTTCTGCGCGCATTACGACGTGAAAGCCGGCGGCAATGTGGCTCACGACCCCCACGGGGAGTTTGGCGGCAAGAACGTGCTCCGGCAGTTGCGACCGCTGACCCGCACGGCCGAGCAGTTCAAATTGGACGTAGGTGCGGCCGAGGATAAGCTGCTGGCCTGTCTGGAAAAACTCCGTCACGTGCGAGCCGGCCGGCCGCGGCCGCATCTCGATGACAAGATTATCACGGCTTGGAACGGACTCATGATCTCGGCCCTGGCGCGGGGACACCAGATATTGGCGGCGGCGGGTTCAGAGGACTCGCCTTACCTGACCAAGGCGACGCGGGCCGCGGAGTTCCTGCAGCGGGAGTTGTATGATGAGGGCACCGGGCTGCTTTATCGGAGCTGGCGCGAGGGGCGCAGCGACATTCCGGGGTTTGCCGAGGATCATGCCTACCTCATCCAAGGCCTGCTGGACCTGTACGAGGCCGGGTTCGAAATCCGCTGGCTGCAGTGGGCAGAGCGGTTGCAGGCCAAGATGAACGAACTGTTTTGGGACGCGGACCGGGGAGGCTATTTCAATTCCAGCGCGAATGATCCGACCGCGATCGTGCGGCTCAAGGAAGACTACGATGGAGCCGAGCCGGCGCCCAATTCCGTGGCCGTGATGAGCCTCATCCGGCTGGACTGGATGCTGGGTACGGCGGGAGCGCGCACCAAAGCCGAGGCCACCATCGAGACACTGCGTTCCCAGTGGACCCGGATCCCGCAGGCCCTGCCCCAGCTGTTGTGTGGGCTCGAGATGGCGCTCGCTGAGCCCCGTACGGTGGTGTTGGCGGGAGATTCGCGTACGGAGGAGTTTCGCATGATGGCGAAGGTCTTGTGGGAGCAGCTTGGGCCCCGTCGGGTCGTGCTCTGCGCTGATGGCGCGGACGGACAACATTGGCTGATGGCGCGGAAACCCTATCTGGCCGAGATGAAACCCAAAGGGGGGGCGGTCACTGCATTTGTCTGCGAAAACTTTAGTTGCAATGCACCTGTAAGCAGCCCGGCTGATCTCCGTAAACAATTGAGAGGGGGTTAAGCAGGCGTCGCAGCCAGTGGCCCGGCAACACCGGTCTGTCGCCAACCGTTTGGCCGGCAGGACATGGCGCCAAGTCGGGAAAGGGATGGCTGTGGGCCGGTCCCGGAGAAGATTCGTAGCAGCCCGAGGCTGATTCGATTGAAATCGAACGCGCCTGCCGGCTTACTTTGCCGGTGGCCCCCAAACCTTTCCACATTCGCTGGCTTTCCTGGCCAAATTGGTTGCGCATTTGCGGCAGCATCCTGATCGCCCTCAGCGTCACGTCGTTGCTTGGCCGGGCCCTGGGTTCCTGGGAGCTGGCCTCGGTGGTGCCCAATGGCAATCCCATGGCCGGCAACAGTGCGATCGCCCAAATTATCCTGGGAGTCGCCTTCTGGCTGCTCGCTGGCGACCGCAAACGTGCCGCGGAAGCACTGGGTTGGACGGTCAGCCTTTTTGCGCTGGTGATAGGACTGCAGAATTTTTTCGACGTTTCCTTCGGCGTGGACGAACTCTTCGTCCGGCACACGCTTCTGCCGATCCAGTCCAATCCCGGTCGGATGGCACCGAACACCGCCATCTGCTTTGTGCTGGCCGGAGCATCGGTGGCCCTGTTGGCGCGGCGGCGGCTGCCGGCCGGTCTCCTTTCCTTGATCACCGGGCCGTTGTTGGGCTTTGCCCTGCTGGCCTTGTTGAGCTACCTCACGCAATTGCGGTTGGTTTTGTTTGGGGGAATCACCTTCGGTATGTCAGCAGCAACGGCCCTCGGCATGACCTTGGTCGCGATCACGGCCTTGATCGGATGGGAACGGCATCCGTCTGACCGGCCCATCCGGCCCCTGACCATCACCGCCCTGATGCTGCTGACCTCCGTGGGCTTTTTCAGCCTCTACCTCAATGAGGAACACGAGGCGGCCAAGCTCCAGCAAATCAAGAGCTATGAGGTGGTGGCCTCCCTGAATTACCTGGAGCTCTGTGTGACGCGAATGCAGTCGGCCTCCCGGGCCTACGTCATCACGGGCGATGAAGCGGATATCAACTATCTCACCGATATCAGCCACCGCCTGCGGGCGGAGCTGAATCATCTGGAAGCGCTGTTGATCGAGCGGCCCGAGGCTTTGGACGACTTGAAAATCCTGCGCCGGATGATCAATGACGAAAGGACCTATCTGGACCGGCTCATCGCTTCCCGCAGGGAGAAAGGCCTGCAGGCGGCGGAGCAGGAGCTGCGCGCCCGGCCGGACTATCTGCTCCTGGCCGGAGTGCGCGAACAGATCAACAAGTTTGAGGAAGGAGAACGACAGCGACAGAGACGTCACGACAACGAGAACAGGCTGACATCCTCCGAAAGCACCAAAGTCATCCTGTTGGGCAACCTCATCGCCGGAGTGTTTACCTTCCTGGCCCTCTATCTTTCCCGGCGCTCGGAGAGAGCACGGATGCGGATTGAGCAGGAACTGCAGAGGGTCAACCGCCTGCAGCGGGCCGTGCTGGATGGCGCGACCCACAGCGTGATCAGCACCACCCCCGAAGGGATGATCACGCTTTTCAGCAAAGGTGCGGAAAAGATGTTGGGATACTCTGCAGAAGAAATGGTTGGGAAATGTACGCCC
>JBDKHE010000561.1:0-8076 GCA_039797805.1 Verrucomicrobiota bacterium | reverse complement strand
GAATGGGATGAAATCCCGTGAGCGCACCCATGCGGACGCACATTTCCTCCACCGCGAGCCGGGAGTGCCCATTGGCATAGACGTGAACGCAACCACCGGCCTGTATGGCATCGGCGTAAATGCCGGCTACACGACGCAGGATCTCTTCCTGGGCGCGTAAGTTGCTTTTGATATGATCAAGTTTCCCCGGAAACTCGAAGAGAGAAGGCAAGGTGCTCATATGCTATGAAATATTACCTGAATGGCCGGCCAGTGACACCCGGTATAATGATTCTTTTTTCCGGATAAGTAAGCTTCGGGCTTAATGGAAGTTGATGGGCGTGGCATGCGGCATACGGGTTTGCCACTGTCTCCATTCTCCTCCAGAAAGTAATTCCTATGGTCGACGTTCGCTTAGAGAGTTTCGGTTTAAACGCCAAATTGATTGAGCCAAAGCCTATGGGCCGAATTCACCATCACAATGAAATTGAATTGAACTATCTTTTTCGTGGTGGCGTGACGTATTTGCACCGGTGGGTGCATCGCAAACTGCCCGTGCGCCGCGTCACGGTATTCTGGGGCGCCATACCGCATAGTTTGACCGAGGTGGAGAAGGGTTCGCTGATGGCCTGGATCACGCTCCCGCTACCGTGGGTACGTCAGTGGCAGTTACCGGAGCCTTTTATCCACGGATTGATGGAGGGACAGTGGTGGACCGAGGAGCGCACGGAAACCGAAGGCGAACGATATTCCGTGCTTTCGTGGGTAAAAGAGCTTACCGACGACGCCACTGGCCCGCACGAAGCGTTGATGCTCGAACTGGAGGCATGCCTAATCCGGCTCGCTGCACAGAAAAACTTCCGGCAGCTCGCACGGAACGCGCTTGTGCGGGGCAAGGCCCCGGCGATTTGGAACAAGGTGGAAGCAATGGCACGTTTCATGGCAGAACATTTTCCCGATGAAATCGGCGTCACCGATGTTGCCCACGCGGCGGATCTGCACCCAAAGTATGCAATGTCTCTCTTCCGCCGGGCCACCGGAGCGACCATTAAGGAATTTTTGCTGCAAAATCGCATTACCCACGCGCAACGCCTGCTTCTCACAACGAGTAACAAAGTCATAGATGTCGCGCTAGCCAGTGGGTTTCGTTCTCTAAGTGCGTTCTATACCTGCTTCGTGCGCCAGATGCATGAAACGCCCAACGATTTTCGCCGCCGCATCAGAGGAATAGCCGAGAAGTAAGCTGGCGTTCCAGCTTACTTTTCAGGAAAAAATATTTTATGCACCCGGTTGCGGGCAAATTAAATATTTTATAGGCTCTAGCCGCAGTCGGCCGCATCCTATCCGTTCTCCTCGGCTGGGAATTTCTTCTTTTGCGAGGCGTCCACCTGCAGTCCTGATCCGCGCGCACGCCGCCGCTACCGCCACCCCCTCCATCCCGACAAAATCATGAAACTCCCTGCGCTGCTTGCCGCCTGCCTTTGCGTGTGCCTGCCGCGGCTGCCCGCCGCCAGCCCGCCGCCCAACATCGTCGTGATCCTCGCCGACGACATCGGCTACGGTGACCTGGCCTGTTACGGCGCCACCAAGGTCCGGACCCCCAACCTGGACCGGCTGGCCCGCGAAGGCGCGCGCTTCACCGACGCCCACGCCACGGCCTCCGTCTGCACGCCCGCCCGCTACGCGCTGCTCACCGGCCGTTATGCCTGGCGCCAGCCCAACACGAGCATCGCCCCGGGCGACTCCCCCCTGCTCATCAAGCCCGGCACCGTCACCCTCGCCTCCGCGCTGCAATCCGCCGGCTATGCCACGGCGCTCGTCGGCAAATGGCATCTGGGCCTCGGCGAGACGACGCCCGATTTCAACGCCGACCTGAAGCCGGGCCCGCTCGAACTCGGGTTCGACCATGCCTTCTTCATTCCCGCCACGGGGGATCGCGTGCCCTGCGTATTCGTCGAGGATCACCGCGTCGTCGGCTTGGATCCCGCCGACCCCATTGCCGTGAGCTATGCCCAGCGCCTTGGCCCCGAGCCCACGGGGGCGGAACGGCCCGAATGGCTGAAGATCAAGGGTGATCGCAATCACTCCGACTCCATCGTCAACGGCATCAGCCGCATCGGCTACATGACCGGCGGCCACCGCGCCCGCTGGGTTGACGAGACCATCGCCGACACCCTCGCCAGTCGCGCCGCGGCGTTCATCGGCCGGCAGACCAGGGGAAAGCCCTTTTTCCTCCTGCTCACCCCGCACGACATCCACGAACCGATGGTCCCGAACCCGCGTTTCCGCGGCACCAGCGAGTGCGGCTGGCGGGGCGACGTGATCCACCAGCTCGACTGGACCGTCGGCGAGGTGCTCGCGGCGCTCGAACGCCGCGGCCTGGCGCGCGACACGCTCGTGATCTTCTCCTCGGACAACGGTGGCGCCCTCAAGAACACCTACGACGACGGCACCAACGCCCTGCATGCGCTGCAGCCGCCGAACGGCGCGTTGCGCGGCGAAAAGGGCCGGCTCTACGAAGGCGGCCACCGCGTGCCTTTCATCGCCCGGTGGCCGGCACGCATCCCGGCGGGCCGGGAGTCCGGCGTCTTGCTCGGCTTGGTCGATCTGCTGCCCACCCTCGCCTCCCTCGCCTGCACGAAACTTCCATCCGGCGCCGCCCCCGATGGCGTTGATCTCCACTCCGCGCTCCTGCTCGAGGCCGGCGCCCCGGGCCGCGACCAGCTCGTCCTGCAAAACAACCGGCAGGCGCCGCTGGCGCTGCGCAAAGGAGACTGGAAGCTCATCGAAACTCCCTCCCGCCCCGAACTCTACAACCTCCGCGCCGATCCCGGCGAGGCCCACGACCTGGCCGCAGCCGAGCCCGATCGGGTGAAGGCGCTCACCGCCCTGCTCGCCGCCGAACGGGCCAAATCCCTCCCATGAAAACCAACCCTTGGCTCCCGTCCGCGCTCCTCGGTCTCGCGCTGTTCGGTCCGGCGCTCGCGCGCGCCGCCGTCGCCGCTCGCCCCAACATCGTGCTCATCCTCGCGGATGACCTCGGCTACGGCGACCTCGGCTGCTATGGCGCCACGGCGATCCCCACGCCCAATATCGACCGCCTCGCCGCTCAGGGCCGCCGGTTCACCCACGCCTACGGGCCCGCCTCCACCTGCACGCCTTCGCGCTACGCCCTCCTGACCGGGGAATACGCCTGGCGCCTGCCGGAGAAAAAGACCGCCATCCTCGACGGCGACGCGCCGCTGAACATCACGCCCGGCCGCACCACGCTCGCCACCGTCCTCCGCGCGGCGGGCTATGCCACCGGTCTCGTCGGCAAATGGCACCTCGGGCTCGGCGACGACGAGCATCCGGTCGATTTCAACGCCGAGATCAAGCCCGGTCCCCTCGAGGTCGGCTTCGACTCCGCCTTTTTCATCCCGGCCACGGTGGACCGGGTGCCCACGGTATTCATCAAAAACCATCGCGTCGCCAATCTCGACCCCGCCGACCCCATCCGCGTGAGCTACCGGACGCGCGTCAATCCCGAGCCCACCGGCCTGGAACGCCCCGACCTGCTCAAGATGGGAGCCGAGGCGATCCACTCCAACGTCATCGTCAACGGCATCAGCCGCATCGGTTCGATGGCGGGCGGCGTGAAGGCACGTTGGGCGGACGAAAACATCGCCGACACGCTCGCTCAACACTCGGTTGAATTCATCGCGGCCCACCAGTCCGGCCCGTTTTTCCTGCTGCTCGGCTTGCACGACCCGCATGCGCCCCGCGCGCCCAACCCCCGCTTCGTCGGCGCGACCAAACTCGGGCCGCGGGGCGACGCCATCGTCCAGCTTGACTGGACCGTCGGCGCGGTGCTTCGCGCACTGGAGCAGGCCGGCGTCGCCGACAACACCCTCGTGATCGTCACCAGCGACAACGGCCCCGTGCTCTACGACGGCTATTACGACAAGGCCGAGGAACTTACCGGCGCCCACCGCCCCGCCGGCGGCCTGCGCGGTTGGAAATACCTGCCCTACGAGGGCGGCACGCGGATCCCCTTCATCGCGCGCTGGCCCGGAAAAGTGCAGACCGGGGTCGACGATCGCATGATCGGCCTCAACGACCTGCTCGCCACCTGCGCCGCGCTGGTCGGACAGAAGCTCCCCGCGGATGCCGGCCGCGACAGCCTCGACCAATCGCGCGTGCTCCTCGGCGAAACCAGCCCGCCCGTCCGCACGGAGATCGTCGGCCAGGGCATTTCTAACACGCTCACGCTGCGTTCAGGCGACTGGAAATTCATTCCGGCCAGCCCCCAGCAGCAGGTCTCCGGCATGGGCGCCGGCGCCGATCCCCACGACCGCCGCTGGACGGCCTCCATCGTGCGGGAGGATGCGCTCTACAACCTCGCCGAGGACCCGGCCGAGACCGTCAACCTCGCAACCCGCGAACCCGCCAGGCTGGCCGCGCTCCGGGCCCGGCTCGATGCCATCAAGCGCGACCACTGATCCTGTTTTATCCGGAACGATGCCGTCGATGCACCAGTCTCCCCGAAAAGCCACGCACCGAATGGTGGAACCCGGCCTCCAGCCTTCGCCAAGGCTACGGCTGACAGGCCGGACGGGTTGGCTGGGCGTGCGCTGGAAAAACCGGTCCAGTGGTCCGGTTCCACCTGCTTCAGCTGCATGATCCCGTCATATGCCCCACGCCTCCTCATCGGCTTCCGGCTCCTCTCCAACATGATCGTCAGCGCTGCCCCGCCCCCCGGTCTTTTGTGTTCTCCACTTGGTGGCGGGAAACGGAACGCGATCATTTCACTCCGCCTCTTCGCGTTTCTGGCCGCCCTGGCCCCCGCCATGGCCGGGCAGCCGCTCGGCCGCCTGCCCGACGGCCGTGAGGCGCACCTCTACGGGCTCGAAGGAGCCGGTGGTTTCCGGGTGGATCTCAGCGATTTCGGCGCCCGCATCGCGGGGGTGGTGGCGCCCGACCGCAATGGGAAGCTCGCGGACGTGGTGCTCGGTTTCGGCGACGTCGAGGGCTACGCGGTGGACTGCCCCTACTTCGGCGCGACCATCGGCCGCGTGGCCAACCGCATCGCGGGCGCGAAATTCACGCTCGACGGCCGGGAATACCGCCTGGCCGCGAACGAAACCAACCACGGCGTGCAGACGCACCTGCACGGCGGCCTGCGCGGCTTCGACAAGGTGCTCTGGGCGGCCGAGCCCACGGAACGGGAGGGCCGGCCCGCGCTGCGCTTCCGCTACACCAGCCCAGACGGTGAGGAGGGTTATCCCGGCACCTTGCAGGTGGAGGTCCTCTACTCGCTCACCGCCGACCGCGGTCTCCGGATCGACTATACGGCCACCACGGACAGACCCACGCCGATCAACCTGACCAACCACGTCTACTTCAATCTCGCCGGCGAAGGCCGTGGCACGATCCTCGACCACGAACTCACGGTCCGGGCGCACCATTTCACGCCCACCGATGCCGCCTTGCTGCCGACCGGCGAAATCGTCCCCGTCGCCGGCACCCCGTTCGACTTCACCACGCCCCGGCGCATCGGCGAGCGGATCGACGGTCCCGACCCGCAACTGCGCCACGGCGGCGGCTATAATCTCAACTTCGTGCTCGATGCCCCGGCCGGCTCGCTCGCACTCGCCGCCACAGTCCGCGATCCCGCCTCCGGCCGCGTGCTTGAGGTCCTCACCACCGAACCGGGCCTGCAGTTTTATACGGGCAACGCCTTCAGCAAACCGCGGCCGGGCAAATCCGGCGTGCCTTATGTCCCCCGCAGCGGCTTCGCTCTCGAGACCGAGCATTTTCCTGATGCCGTCAATCGGCCGCAGTTCCCCACCGTGATCCTGCGCCCGGGCGAGACCTTCCGTTCGACGACGATCTATCGTTTCCCCCAACCCTGACCATCTTTCCGACCATGCGCCTCTCCCTTCGTCTCCTGCCGCTAATCGCCGCGCTCACCTGCGCCGGAGCGGCCGCCGCCGCCGACCGGCCTGCGGTGAGCCCGTCGAATCCGCCCAACATCATCTTCATCCTCACCGACGATCTCGGCTACGGGGACCTGAGCAGCTTCGGCCAAAAACGCTTCGCGACCCCCGGCCTCGACCGCCTGGCCGCCGAAGGTGCGCGACTGACGAGCCACTATTGCGCCGCCCCGGTCTGCGCGCCCTCCCGGGCTTCGCTGCTGCTCGGCGTCCACCAGGGCCACGCCAACGTGCGGGACAACCAGTTCGACAAGGCGCTGGAGGACAATCATACACTCGCCACGGTCCTGCGCCGCGCCGGCTACGCCACCGCCGCCATCGGCAAATGGGGCCTGCACGGGCAGCCCGTCGGCGGCTCCATCGGCACGGACCCCAACGCCCCCGCGCATCCGCTCAACCGCGGATTCGACTCCTTCTACGGCATGCTCCGCCACATCGACGGGCACGAGCACTACCCCAAGGAGGCGCCGTATTTCGCTGCCAAGGCCAAGGCGCGCGGTCCGGTCATCGTCTGGGACAATCGCGCCAACGTCACCGCCGGCCTCGACCGGTGCTACACCACCGATCTCTTCACCGCGCGCGCGAAGAAATTCATCACCGACCACGCCGCCGTCGCGCCCCGCCAGCCTTTTTTCCTCTACCTGTCCTACGACACGCCCCACGCCGTGCTTGAGCGGCCGACCCAGGCCTATCCCGCCGGCGGCGGACTCCGCGGCGGACTCCAGTGGCTCGGCCAGCCGGGCCACATGATCAACACCGCCGCCGGCACCATCGACTCGTGGACCGACCCCGCGTTGCCCGGCGACACCGCCGCCCAACCCTGGCCCGACGTCTATCGCCGCTACGCCACCAGCGTCCGCCGCATCGACGATAGCGTCGCCGATCTGCTCCGTTTGCTCGCTGACCTCCACCTCGATGAGAACACCCTCGTCGTCTTCACCTCCGACAACGGCCCCGAGAAAGAATCGCTGCTGGGCGAGCCGTTCACGCCCGAGTTTTTCCGCAGCTACGGCCCGTTCGACGGCCTCAAGCGCGACCTCTGGGAGGGCGGCACCCGCGTGCCGACGCTCGCTCGCTGGCCGGGCCGCATCCCCGCCGGCCAGGTCGTGGCGGCGCCCAGCGCCCAGTGGGACTGGCTGCCCACCTTCGCCACCGCCGCCGGGTTGCCGTCGCCCGCGCGCGCCGACGGCGTCTCGCTCCTGCCGGCGCTCACCGGCCGCGGGGCCGCCCCCCCGCGCGCCGCGCTCTACTTCGAATACAACGTCGCCGGCCAGACGCCCGACTATTCCGATTTCGAGCCGCCGCGCCGCAACCGCACCCGCAACCAGATGCAGGCCGTCCGGCTCGGCGACCTCATCGGCGTCCGCTATGATGTGAAATCCGCCGCCGACCCCTTCGAGATCTACGACGTGGCCGCCGATCCCAAGGAGGTGAAGAATCTGGCGCCAGAGCCCGGCTACGCGGCGGTGCAAACCCGCCTGCAGGCCATCGCGCTGCGCTCCCGCCGCCCCGATGCGACGGCCCCGCGACCCTATGATGCCGCGACCGTGCCCGCCCTCGACGGTTTGGCCGGGGCACCGCCGCCCGGCCTGGTCTGGCAGACCTACGCCGGCGATTTTCCCTGGGTGCCGGATTTCGCCACACTGAAGCACGTCGCCTCGGGCCGTTCGCCCGGACCCGATCTGCACGCGCTGGAGATGGCCGGCGCTCCCGGCGTCCTTTTCACCGGCTGCCTCCAGATCCCGGCTGAGGGCGAATACACCTTTTATCTAACGACCGACACCGGCGCGGAACTGCGCCTGCACGAGGCCACGGTCATCGACGCTGACTTCGGCTATGCCGGCGGCACCGAAAAGCGCGCCACGATCAAGCTGGCCGCCGGCCTTCATCCCGTCCGTCTCTCCTACCTTCACCGCAAATCCGCTCCGGCCCAACTCAGGATCGAATGGAGCGGCCCCGGCCTGCCGCGCCAGCCCATCCCCGACTCCGCCTGGCGCGGGTCGAATTGAGGCATGTATTCAAACCCATTAAACTCCCACAACCTGTCATTCTGAGCCGCGCGAAGAATCCATCGGAATAATTGCCGGGTTTTAAACCGGAATCATGCAATTGTAGGAGCCTG
>JBDKHE010000560.1:0-3601 GCA_039797805.1 Verrucomicrobiota bacterium | reverse complement strand
CGCCCTGCTGAACATGGACGGTATTCTCGGCCACGCCGGCTGGCGCTGGCTCTATTTCGTCGAGGGCGTGCCGGCCGTGTTGCTCGGTTTCGTCGTGCTCAAATACCTGCCCGACGGCGTGAGTGACGCCAAATGGCTGTCGCCCGCTCAGGGTAAATGGCTGTCCAAGACCATCGCGGATGAAACCGCGCGCGCGCCGGGGGGGCATTCGGCGGGCTGGCAACGCGCGTTTTCCGACAGCAAGGTGTGGCTGCTAAGCCTGTTCTGGCTGCTGCAGGCCTTCGGTACGATTGGCGTGACCTTGTTTCTGCCGCAGATCCTGAAGAAACTTTCGGGCGAATCCAATTTCGTCGTCAGCCTGCTTTCGGCCCTGCCGTTCCTGCTGGCGTGTGTGTTGATGTATTTGAACAGTCGCCATTCCGACGCACGGCATGAGCGCCGGCTGCATTTAGGCCTGCCGTTGTTGATCTCCGGCGTGTTGCTGATTGCCAGCATCTATGCGGGCAACGCGGTGGTCACCTATTGTCTGTTGCTGCTGGCGGTGGGCTTGAATTGGGCGGTCACCCCGGTGTTCTGGGCGGTCACCACCGAGTATCTCGCAGGTGGTGCGGCCGCCGCTGGCGCCATTGCGCTGATCAACGCCGTGGCGAACATCGCCGGCGTCGGCCTGCCGCCTATCATGGGTTACATCAAGGATCGAACCGGTGGCTACGACAACGGGTTGTTTTTGGTCGGCGGTGCGCTCATCGTGGGCGGCTTGCTGGGTTTCTCCCTGGCGCGCAATGGATCCTCGCCTTCCGTCGTCCAGGCCGCCTGATCGCCGGGAACAAAGTGTCATGAGCCCTGGTCACGTCGATGCGGCAGAAGATTATCGGCGGGAGCATCCCGAGACCTTCGCGCGCTACCTGGCCCGGCGGCGGATGGTCTTCATCGTCGCCTACGTCGGCTATGTTTGTGCATATCTGGTGCGCAACAATTTCAAGCTTACCAGCGAGGCCCTGCGGATCGCCCACGGCTGGACACTTACGGAGGTCGGTCTCGTACTCACGGCCTTCACGGTGACCTACGGTTTCGGCAAGTTCATCATGGGCATGGTGGTGGACCGCACGAGCCTGCGGAAGACCTTTGCCCTCGCCTTGGGGCTGAGCTCCTGCCTGTGCATCGCCATGGGTTTCATCTCCACCCTGCCGGTGCTTTTTGCGACCATGCTCCTGCTCGGCCTGATCCAAGGCGCGCTGGCGCCGGCTTCGATGACGATGATCGCCAACTGGTATCCCAACAAGATCCGTGGCGCGGGCATCGCCATCTGGAACACTTCGCAGAATCTCGGCGGCGCGGGCCTGCCCTTGATCATCACCGGGCTCCTCGCCTGGACCGGTCCCGACAATTTGGCCGCCGCCTTTTGGGTGCCCGGAGTAGTTGTGCTGGGGCTCAGTTTTCTGTTCTGGCGCATCGGCGGCGACCGCCCGGAGGCGGAGCAATGCGGCACGCTCGACGATATTTACGGCGAGGCTGGATCTCCGCTGGCCTCGGGCGAGCCTACGACGTCCTACTGGGCGATGATCCGCTGCGAGGTCTTCACCAGCCGCGTCATCCTCACGCTCGCCGCAATCAATGCCATGCTCTACTTTTTGCGTTTCGGCATTCTCAACTGGATGCCCGCATTTCTCGGCACGGAGATGGGTTTTACCCGGGCGCAGTATTCGATGGCGTTCAGCACGCTGGAGTGGATTGCGATCCCGGGTTCTTTTCTTTTTGCCTGGTTGTCGGCCGTTCTGCCGAACCGGCAGTCGATCGTCGGCTGTCTCGGCCTGGTGGTGCTGGCTGGCCTGGTCATCTTCTATTTGGGCAACCACAGCTACCTGCTGCTCCTGGTTTGTTCCGGCCTCATGGGCATGCTGGTCTACGGCCCGCAACTCATCGTCAATGTCCTGACGCTCAACCTCGTGCCCCTGCGCGCCGCCGGTGTGGCGGTCGGCTTTGTCGGCTTGGGCGGCTACCTCGTCGGTGAACTCAGCGCGAATCTTGTCATGCCCCTGATCGCCGAACGTTTTAATTGGACGGCCTCGCTCCTTTTTCTCTCCGGCATCGCTGCCGCCACAGGTCTGCTTTATCTTTCGCTGCGTGCCTATGAGGCGAAGACCGTGCGTGTGGGCTCATCCCAGTTTCATCAACCGAAGGTGTGATTTGACCGATTATGGACCAAATTCATGCCTTGGACCTGAAATTGCACCCGGTGACCGACAGCAAAACGCCAAGACTCCGGTTGGTAGGTTATCCGTTCATCACTCCCATCCTTAGAAAAATATGAAATCCTCATCTCTCGCCTTGGTGCTCGCCGTGCTGACGTTGCCTACCGCCGCAGAAGAACCGGTGCCCCCGGTCGCGCCCTCGGACGGTGGCTGGCAATATGCTGACATTCGCCGCTTCTCCGCTCCTGAAGCCCGGCAGGGCGTGGCGGTGGACGATGAATTTCTCTATGTTATTTCCAACCACGCTCTCGGCAAATACCGGAAGGACACAGGTGTGCGGGTTGCGGCTTGGGAGTGTCCGCCGGGTCAGCCGCTCACGCATCTCAATGCGGGAATTGTGCATGGCGGCCGGCTTTATTGTGCGCATTCCAATTATCCCGGTGTGCCCAATCTCAGTTCGGTCGAAATCTGGGACACGGCGACGCTGCAACATGTCGGAAGCCGCAGTTTGGGACGGGCCGATGGTTCCTTGAACTGGCTTGACCGGCGAAACGGTCGTTGGATCGCGTGCTTCGCGCATCACACGGGCAAGGGCGCCGAGCCCGGGCGGGGGGCCGAGTGGACGCGTCTGGTCGAGTTCGACGACGAATGGAGGCAGACCGGGGCCTGGGCTCTGCCGGGGGAGCTGCTGCAAAAACTTGCGGTGAGGGGCTTCAGCGTTTCCGGCGGGGCCTTTGGCCCGGATGGGTTGCTCTATGTCACAGGTCATGACGACACCGCCCTCTACGTGCTGGCGATGCCAGAAGCGGGTCCGACCTTGAAATGGGTGGCGACCATCCCGATCAGTGCGGAGGGCCAGGCGTTCAGCTGGGATCCGCGCGACCCCAATCTCCTCTACACGATCAGCAAGGCGGGTCGCGAAGTCATTGTCGGTCGTCTCACCCGCTCGCTCGACGCCTCGGCTGACTCACCCCGGCGCTGAACACTCAAGAGAACCATGTCGTCCGTTCCTGCACGCCTTCAAAGTTCGTTCCCTGTTAACCGACGGACTTTTCTTCTCGGTGGGGCTGCGCTCACCGCCGCCGCGATTCTTCCAGTCCGGGCCAGAGGCGTTGCGGCCCGTCTTTCCGCCTATCCATTCACGCTTGGCGTCGCTTCTGGTGATCCCGCGGCGGACGGCTTTGTGCTTTGGACGCGCCTCGCGCCACGACCGCTGGAGCCTGGTGGCGGCATGTCCCCTGCGTCCGTCGAGGTTGCGTGGGAGATTGCGGCTGACGAGGGAATGACGCGAGTGGTCCGACGGGGTGTGGCGACCGCCAGTTCTGCCTGGGCGCATTCGGTGCACGTGGAAATCGAGGGGTTGGAGCCGGACCGCTGGTATTGGTATCGTTTCATGGCGGGTGGCGAGG
>JBDKHE010000559.1:0-11986 GCA_039797805.1 Verrucomicrobiota bacterium | reverse complement strand
AGCGGCGTGCCATCGACGCGGCGGGTCTCGACCATCTGTAAGATCCACGGAATCTCGTTCACATTGACGTAGTAGACACCGTCGGGATCGACGGCTCCTCCACCCCATTCCATGCCTCCATCGAAGCCGGGAAACATGATCGTCTCCTTCAGACTGGGAGCGGGGAACGGGCCGAAGTTCGGCGAAATTCTGATGCGATCCTGCGTCAGCGCGAGCGCTTCGGGCGAGATCGGAGACACGTCTTCCTCGCCGTAACGCTGCCGCATGAGCGGCGCGGGCTTGGTGGGGAACGGCTGGGTCGGCGAAGCCAGTTCGCCGCGAAGTTCGGACGCGGGCACGGGTCTTTCCTCGATGGGCCAGAGCGGTTCTCCGGTGACGCGATCAAAGACAAAGAGGTAACCGTGCTTGGTGCCTTGGGCGACCGCATCGATCTTTTTCCCGCCGTGGGTCACCGTCACGAGGACGGGCGCGCAAGGCAGGTCCTTGTCCAACAGATCGTGATGCACGATCTGGAAATGCCAGAGGCGTTTGCCGGTCGCGGCGTCGAGCGCGACGAGGGAATTGGCGAAGAGATTGTCGCCGTGGCGATCCGCGCCGTAGAAGTCGGGTTCCGCTGTCTTCGTCGCGATGTAGACTATGCCGCGCTTCTCATCGAGCGCCTGGCCCGACCACGGCATCACGCCCGTGGCGTTCTTGTAGGCATCGGCGGGCCAGGTGTCGTAGCCGGCTTCGCCGGGCCGCGGAATCAGATGAAAAATCCATCGGCGCGCCCCGGTGCGCACATCGAGGCCGCGCACTGCACCAGGACCGCCAAAGCCGCCGATGATCAACGTATCTCTGAAGATCACGCCCGGGGTGTTGAGCCCGACTTCCGGTGTGCCGTCCACGTCGAGGCCGCGGCCAAGATGGATCGACCCTTTGTCGCCGAAACTTGGAATCGTTGCGCCCGTGTTTGTATCGAGCGCGAAGAGGAAATTCCCCACGACGGTAAAGATCCGTTGCTCGCCGCCCTGCTCGTTTTGCCAAAACACCAATCCGCGTTGCCGGCGGCCACCGGGGCCGGCGAGCGTTATCGCCGGATCCCAGCGCCAGAGTTCACGGCCGGTCGCGGCGTCGAGGGCGACCACCTTGCGGCTCTGCGTGGCGGTGTAGAGCACGCCGGCGATGATAATATTATTGGCCTGATACTCACCGATCTCCCCAGTGTCGTAGGTCCAGGCCGGCTTGAGTTGGGCGACGTTGCTGCGGTCGATCTGCCGCAGCGGCGAGTAGAGGCTGCGGTCCTTGCCGCCGAGATAGGTCGGCCAGTCGGCATGGGTTGCTGGCGTGGCCGCGTGCATGGCGGGCGTGCTTAAGAGCGACGCTGTGAGACCGAAAATAATAAAACGGGGAGACGATATCATAGGTGGAAAAATGTCATGATCGAGTTGAGCGAGCGAGGTGACCCGCGTTACGTGCGGTTGGGGTAGACAGCCTTGGGTAGTCTGGTGGCATACTCCGCGCGGAGGCTCGTGCGTGCTGCGGCAATCCGTGGCGTGATGCTGAGCGTCCGGGTGGGCGTATCCGTCCAAGTTGAGCGTATGAGGTTCATTTTCAGCGCGGGTGTTTGATCTTCTCCAGCCGGGCGCGCAACGCGCTCACCGTATCAGGATATTTGGCGGCAACGTTGACCTGTTCGGCGGGGTCGGCGGCGAGATCGTAGAGCGCATCCTCGCGGACGATCGAGTCGCCCCAGCGTTTGTCGGCGGGGTTGGCGCCGGAGCCCATGCCGGAGACCGCCTGTTGCGGACTCTGCGGGATGAATTTCCAATCCCCGGCGCGGAGGGCGAGCGTGTTGGAGATACCCTGCTCGACGAGTTCGGTGCGGACGGCGGCGCCGGGCTGGCCGGTGAGCACCGCCAGTTGGTCCAGGCTGTCCACACCGGCGCCGGCCGGCAGTTTCTGGCCGGTGAGGGCCGCGCAGGTGGCCAGCAGGTCGGTCAGGCAGATCATCCGGTCGTCCACCCCGGTTTTGACGCGACCGGGCCAGCGGACGATGAACGGCACGCGGGTGCCGCCTTCGTAGGGGAGATATTTCCAGCCACGCAAGCCGCCGGCGGGCCGGTGGTCGCCGTTGAGCTCCTCGGCCCGGTCGAAATAGCCGTCGAAGAGCACGGGGCCGTTGTCGCTCGTGAGCAGGACCAGCGTGTTGTCCGCAATCCCGGCGCGATCGAGCGCGGCCAGGACTTCCCCCACCGTCCAGTCGAGTTCGGCGATCACATCCCCGCGGGGGCCGAGCTTGGTCGCGCCGACGAAGCGCGGGTGCGGGGTGCGCGGGACATGCGGGTCGAAGGTGCCCAGGGAGAGAAAGAACGGGACGCCCTTGTGATCCTCGATGAACCGGGCCGAGCGACGGGCGATGACATCCGCGAGATTCTCGTCGTTCCAGTGGGCCGTCTGCCCGCCGGTCATCGAGCCGATACGGCTGATGCCGTTGACGATCACCCCGGCGTGCTGCGCGTCGGCGGGCTGCTTGAGCAGGTCGGGGCGTTCGGCGCCGGTGGGCGCAGGATTGATCCGCTTCAAGTAGCTCACGCGGATGGGATCCGCGGGGTCGAGCCCGGCGACGCGGTGGTTCTCGATGAAGACGGTGGGCACGCGATCCACGGTGGCCGGGATGAAATAGGCGGAATCGAAGCCCACCTCCAGCGGGCCGGGCTTGATCTCGCCGTTGAAATCGACCGGTTTCTCGCCGTCGCCGAGGCCGAGATGCCACTTGCCGACGAGGGCCGTCGTGTAGCCGGCCTGTCGCAGCAGTTGCGGCAGGGTCAGCCGGCCCGGAGTGATGGCGAGCGGCGCGTCGCCGTCGAGGATGGTGGTCTGCTTCGCCTGTTGCCGCCAGGCGTATTCCCCGGTCATGAGCGCGTAACGGGACGGCGTGCAAGTCGAGGCGGGCGCGTAGCCCTGGGTGAAGCGCCGGCCCTGCGCGGCCAGCCGGTCGATGTTCGGCGTGGCGATGGCGCGGGCGCCGTAGCAGCCGACGTCACCCCAGCCGAGATCATCGGCCATGATGAGCACGATGTTGGGCCGGGAGACTGTCGTCGTCGCCAAAAGCGGCGCGGCCAGACCCAATGTAAGGAAGACGGTGGTGAGGGTTTTCATGGATGGGGAAGAAGAACCAGGGCGTGTATTCAAACCCGGTTTGTCATTCTGAACGAAGTGAAGAATCCATCAGGATTTGCTGTGCACAGCAGCGGAAGAGATGATCCAACTGGATTCTTCGCTCCGCTCAGAATGACGGGGTTTCGTGAATTTCGACTGCATGGTTCGTGAATATTGTGCCTCGGGATGATTGGGCGGGAGTGGGAGCGGTTTCTCAGGGGATCACCGCGCCGTCGCGGACGAAGATCGGGAGCGTGTCGAGCGGGGCCGGATAGGCCTTGAGCCAGCGGCCGCCTTCGAGGATCGCGCCGGTCTTGTAGTCGCGCCAGCGGCCCGCCGGGAGGTAGAGATCGCGCGCCACGGCGCCCTTCGTGACGACCGGGGCCACCAGCACGTCGGCCCCAAGCATGAACTGGTCGGTGATGGTGAAAGTCGCCGGATCATCCGGGGCGTGGTAAACCAGCGGGGCGATGATCGGTTCGCCGGTCAGGGGGGTGGCCTCCGCGAGCCGGTAGGTGTAGGCGGCGAAACGCAGGTGCAGCTCGCTGGCTTCGCGGCACAGGCGGACCGCCTCCGGCCCGTGGTGCCAGGGGCCGGCGGAAAACTGGAGCATCGGCATCAGGGCCGAGGCCTGGGCCCAGCGCACCAGCAGCTCGGCATCGATCTTGTCGCCGTCGTAGGCGTTGCCGCCCACCATGTCGGGCATGAGAAAGAAGAATCCTCGCAACGAGGTGGTGAGCGCCTCGGGCACGATGGCGGCGAGCCCGTTTTCCCGGCCCCAGACCGAGTGCTTGTCGATCAGCCGTTGCACGACGCCCAGCGGCTGCGAGTTGATCCCCACCCGCGTCTCGTTCCACCCGTAATGGGCGGCGGTCTCCGCGTTGTAGAGATCGGGGTATTCGGCCGCCGTGAGGGCGCGCGCGGGTTGGGCGTCGCGCACCACGAACTTCACGTCGCCGCCGTCGAATTTGAAGCCGTCGAAGCCGAATTGCCGCGCGACGGTGTCCAGCTTCCGCCGGAACAGCTCGCCGGCGCGGGGTTCGGTGAAGTCCCAGACGGCCCCGGGGCCGTTCCACCAGCGGGTCAGGCCCACCCGGCCGTTGGTGTCGCGCAGGAGCAGCCCGTCGGCCTGATGCGCCGCGAAGGCCGCGGAATCCGGGTTCACGAACGGGTGCACCCAGAGCGTGACGCGGAACCCAAGCCCGCGGAGCGCATCAGTCATGGCGCGGGGATCGGGGAATTTCACGGGATCGAAATCCATGTCGCCGTAACGGGCTTCCCATTTGTCATCGAGCTCGAGGATTCCCGCGGGCAGGCCGTGGGCACGGATCGCCCGGGCGAATTCGAGGGTCTTGGCCTGGTCCACCTCGGTCTTGTATTCCACCCAGGTGGTGTAAACGGGCATCCGGAAAAACTCGGCCGGTGGCACGCGCCGGGGATAGCCGGTCTGCCGCAGCGCATGGCGCACCGCCGCGCGGAAATCCCGGCCGATGAAAAGATCATACGCCAGAGCGGCGGTGCCCGGCATGGCGATGGCGAGAAGGCCGTCGCGCTTCCCCGCGACCACCTTGTTGACGGAGTAGGCGAAATCCACGGGCGTGCGCACCCGCAGGGCGAGGCCCTTGGTCGTATACCACAGGGGAGTAGCCTGCGAATGTCCGCTCACGAGGAAGGTGGGCCGGACCATCGAGGCGTCATTGAGCGGCCAGACCTGCGGATCGCGCCAGCCCTGGAACCCGCCGCCATACCACTGGCCGGAATCATCGAGCCGCCACGCGAAGCCGGGCCCGGCGTCGGCCTCCATCTCGAAAAACCGCACCGTGACCTGGAGCGCCGGCCCGTCGGGGCGGAGCTCCAGGCGGACCAGGGAATCCTTCGCGCCGATATCATAATCCAGGACGACCGCCGCGTTCTGGCGGCTCACCGTCTTGAGCCGCCCGATCCTCTGGGGTTTTCCCCCTTTGGTGAATCCGCCGCCTTCGCCGCTCGCCGCCCAGCCATTGAGCACGGTCTCCCCGCCGCGGCGGACCGTCAGGGCCGCGCCTTCGCGACTGATCGCCGCCTCATAGTCCGCGGTCGCGATGACGATCTCCGTCGGCGTTTCCCGGAGGGCAAAGTCGGGGCTGGCGGCATGGGCCTGAATGAGCAGACCGAGGGCGGTCAGCGGGACCAGGCAAGCTTGGACCCAGGACCGGACGGCCGGGTTGAGGCGCGGTGCAATCGTGCGAAGCGATCGCGAACGCAGGGGAAATTGGGAGTATTTCATGGGTTGGTTGCTGGGTTGGTCGCCGGTGCGGCGGTCAAGCCGGGGATTTTCCAGGTGTCGGTATCCACATGCGCCGCGCGCATGACTTCCGCGCTGCGGGCGACCAACGCCGGATGTTGCCCGGCCACGTCGGTCCGCTCGCCGATATCGGCCGCCAGATCAAAAAGCTGGATGGGGGCCGTGATCGACTTCGGGCGGATTGCCTTCCAGCGGCCATCGAGCAACACGGCCTGGCTCACGCCGTTCTCGTAGAACTCCCAATAGAGATAATCGGGCTGCGCCTGGACTCCGCGACCGGTCAGCGTGGGCAAGAGGCTGATGCTGTCGAGGGCCGGCGGCAAGGCCGCCCCGGTCACTTCGGCGAAAGTCGCCATCATGTCGCCAAAGTAGCCCACTTGCGCCGCCACCGCGCCCGGGGCGATGCGTCCGGGCCAGCGCGCGATGAACGGCACGCGAATGCCGCCCTCGGTGAGATCCCGTTTGTGGCCGCGCAACGGGCCGCCGGACTTGAAGAAGTCCGGATCGGCGCCGGCTTCCTTGTGTGGGCCGTTGTCGCTGGTGAAGATGACCAGGGTATTGTCGTCGAGCTTGAGGCGTTTGAGCTGTTCCAGCACCCGTCCGACCGTGCGATCCATGCGGCTGACCATCCCGGCGAAGGTGGCGCGGGGCGTGGGCGAACTGTGGTAGGCGCCAAACCCGTTCTTGTCGCCGCCGCTGCGGTCCGCCACGAACGGGGTCTCCGGCCAGCGCCCCCGATAGGGCGCGGCCGAATCCTCCGGCACGAGCACATCGGCGTGCGGGGTGGTCAGCGCGAGGTAGAGGAAGAAGGGCTGGCGCTGATGGGCGGCGACGAAGTCCAGCGCCTCGGCCTCGAGCAGATCGAGCGCGTATTGGCCGCGTTGGCCTCCCTGATTCCCGGGCAAGGTGACGCGCTGGTCGTTGCGCCAAAGATATTCGGGGTAGGCCCAGTGGGCGTGACGCTGGCAGTTGTAACCAAAGAAGGAATCGAACCCGGCCTTGAGCGGATCACTGGCCGAACCGGGATAACCCAGCCCCCACTTGCCGACCAGCGCCGTCCGGTAGCCCGCCTGCTGGAACAGCTTCGCCAGGGTGAAGGTGCCGGCGGGCATCGGCGCCTGTCCTTCGGGCAAGACCTCCTGGTTGCCCCGGACGGGCGCGTGGCCGTTGTGCAAACCCGTCATCAGGGTGGCGCGGGATGGCGCACAGACCGTGTTGCCGGCATAGAACTGCGTGAAACGCATGCCCTGGGCCGCCAGGCGATCGAGGTTGGGCGTCTGGATGAGCTGTTGCCCATAACAGCCGACATCACCGTAGCCCAGATCGTCGGCGAGGATGAAGATGATGTTGGGCGGATTCGACGGGCTCACCGCAGGCCGGGCGGCGGGCTCGGCGGAGCGAGCGCCCGGCGCCAGCAATCCGAGAGCGGCCACAACGAGGACGCTCAGGGCCCAGTGGTCCTGACGGATGCGGGGATGCGGAGAAGAGATGCGTTGGGGTGTCATTTGATGGTTTGAGGGCTGATGAGCAGGAACCAGCCGGAGCGCGGCGCGGTCGCCTTGGTTACCGCGGTGTCGAACGTGCCGAGATCGGCGTGGGCGTAAACATCCCGGGCGGTCCATTTTCCCGCCAGCGGCCCGTCGCTTGCCTGGAAGGTGATCGGCTTGGTCGCGGTGGCATCCCGGTTGAGGAGCAGCACGGCGAAGCGGCCGTCGCGGAGGCGCTTGAGCCAGACTTCCGTGCCGTCCGCCTGCCGGATCCGGCGCCCCTGCTCGGTCGGGTCCTGGTTGATGGCGATGGCCTCGCGATTGAGCAGAATGACCTTTTCCTCCGAGGTCATGTCGCGCGGGTCGTTGCCCAGCATGAGCGGGGCGGACATGATGCACCAGAGCGCGAAATGCGCCTTCTGTTCCTCCTGGGTTAGGCCGTGCCGACCGACCACCAGCATGTCCGGGTCGTTCCAGAAGCCCGGGCCGGCGGCGGCGGCGGAGCGGTTGGTCTCCTCGGCAATCGTCATCACGCTAAGGAACCCGTTGTCGGGACCGTGCGGTTTGCCGTCGTCGAAGCGGGCGCCACCGGTGTTGCGGTCGCGGATGTCGTAGGTCGTGCGCGCCATGTTGCAGACGCCCGGATACCAGTCGCGATAGACGTAGGCGCTGACGCTAAAAACGATCTCGCGGCCGCAATGGGCGAGCAGGTGGCTCCACTTGGCGTAGACAGCCTGCACCTGTTCCTCGGTCCAGCCGGGCTGGAATTTGCATTTGTCAACCTTGACGAAGTCGAGGCCCCATTCGACGAATTGCTTCACGTGCACCTCCTCGTGACCGAAGCCGCCCACCGCGTCGCCGCCGCAATCGTGGGTGCCCGGCGTGGTGTGCACGCCGAATTTCAGGCCCTTCGAGTGGGCGTAATCAGCCAGGGCCTTCATGCCGCCGGGAAACCTGACGGGGTGCGTCTGCAATTCCCCGTTCGGTCCGAGCTCCGTGCCCCGCCAGCCGCCGTCGACGACGACATAGTTGTAGCCGGCGTCGCGCAGGCCGGATGAGACCATCGCGTCGATGGTCTCGCGCACGACGGTCTCGTTGATGTTCTTCTTATTATACCAGTTCCAACTGTTCCAGCCCATGGGCGGAGTGGGGGCGAGTTTGGCCGGCGGCTGGGCTTGAATCGACGGCACCACGGCAAAAGCCAGGGCGGCGGTGAGAAGGAGGGTTTTCATGATGGGGGTGGATGGGTTTTCGGGAGCGATGAGTCGTGGGTGGGTCGGGTGGATTTTACTTTGCGCCGGTGGCGGCGATGGCTTCGGCGACGGTTTTTTGTCCGATGGGGCGCCGGTCGTTGAACGGACCGTCGGCGCTGCCGGCCGGCCAGTCGGCGGCATCGGCGTATTGGCCGTCGTCCTTGAACTCCTTTTGCAGGCGCGCGATCTCGGCCTTCAACTCGGCGAATTTGGCGGCGACCGCGGGCTGCTTCGCTTCGTCGGCGGAATAAAGGAGGTTGTGCTGCTCGTTCGGATCCTGGGTCAGGTCGAACAGCTCGTAGGCATCCTGCTTCCAATAATGGATGAGCTTGTGCGTCGCCGTGCGCACGCCGAGGTGGGCGTGGGTGTTGTGATGCCCCGGATCGTGGTAGTAGCGGTAATAAATGGAGGTGCGCCAGTCGGCGGGCTTCTCGCCATGCAATAGCGGAACGAGCGAGTGACCCTGCATCGATGCCGGGATGGGCAGGCCGGCGAAGTCGAGGAAGGTGGGTGCGAGGTCAATGTTGGCGACGAATTGGGCGGGGAGACTGCCCGCCTTGATGCCGGGGCCGCGCACGAGGAGCGGGGCGCGCAGACCGGGTTCATACATGAAGCGCTTGTCGAAGAGACCGAGCTCGCCGAGATACCAGCCGTTGTCGGCGGAGTAGATCACGATGGTGTTTTTGGCGAGGCCGGTCCGGTCCAGGTAGTCGAGCACGCGGCCGACGCCGTCGTCCACGCCCTGCACGCAGGCCAGGTAGTCCTGCATGTAACGCTGGTATTTCCAGCGGGCGAGTTCCCGGCCCGTGAGCGTCTTGCCGTCCACGGTGACCTCCGTGGGTTTGACATCGAGCCATTCCTTGAGCGCGGCGCCCGTGAGGCCGGCGGGCGGCTCGAGCTTGAGGTCCACGCGCTTGAGGTCGCGGGCGATGGATTGCTCATTGGCCGGCAATGCGGCGGGGCGGGTGGCGTAGTCGTCCCACAGGGTGTCGGGCTCGGGAATGACGCGGTCCTTGAAGAGCGCCTTGTTCCGGGCATCGGGCTCCCAGATGCGGTGCGGCGCCTTCTGGTGCAGCATGAGGAAGAACGGCTTGTCCGACGGCCGCGTCCGGAGCCACTCCAGGCCGAGGTCGGTGGTGATGTCCGTGCAGTGCCCCGCGATGGTGAGCTTGTGCCCGCCGGGAACCAGGAAGGAGGGATTCCAATACTCGCCCTGGCCGGGGAGGACAATCCAGCGGTCAAAGCCCGTGGGGTCGGAACCGAGATGCCATTTGCCGATCATGCCGGTGTGATAACCCGCCGCCTGCAGCCGCTTGGCCACGGTGTCCCGCGAGCCGTCGAAGCGGTTGAAAACAGGCACGCTGTTAAGGTGCGAATACTGGCCGGTGAGCAGCGTGGCGCGGCTGGGCGTGCAAATGGAATTGGTGACGAAGGAATTGGTGAAGCGCGCCCCTTCCGCGGCGAGCCGGTCGATGTGCGGCGTCCGGTTCACCTTCGAGCCGTAGGCGGAAATGGCCGCCTGCGCATGGTCATCGGAGAAGATGAAAATGATGTTGGGCCGCGCGGGCGTGTCCAGGGCTGCGCTCAGGTGTAGGGCAGTGCAGATCAGCAGACTGCCGAGTCGGCGGGGGGTGTTCACTGTTTTCATGAAAGGCTGCGGTTAGCTGTCGGCTCCTGCCAGAACGAGGCCCCATGAAGGGCGTGCTGATGATGTGGGGCATTGACGCACGCATCTCCTTCGGCGCCTCGAAGCCTGCGCTGTTGAAGCCCCACTCACGGCACTGGCGCTCGACCTCGGCGAACACCCGGGTCCAGTCCGAGCCGAAGCGTTTGCCAAGGACTGTCGGTGCGTGCACCTTAGGGTTCTTCATCTCGCTGAGATGATTTACCCCGAGCAGGATCATCCCATGTCCCTCCGGTGTGAACAGCCACCAGCGACCGTTTGATTTATCCACGCGAAAATGTCCTGCGGCTTGTCCGATCAAACCTGGGCCGCCACCGGAACGATCAACGGGATGCGCAGCTGGATTGCCAGCCAGGGCCGAAACGGCCGTGCAAGCGAAACCAAGCACCGCGGCGAACGGGGCCAACCATGAGGGAGATGCACCCGTTCTGCTCATTCGCGGGTTCGCCCTCCGTCGTCCGGACTGTTCGCCGTGCCCCGATAGAGCACCGGGAAATCCAATGGCCGCGTGGCCACCGTCTTTCCCTCCGCCGTCTCCTCCTTTAGCACAAACCAGGTGTCGGGCGTGCCGATGCCGATGTCCCGTTTGTAGAAAGCGTTGATGCCCGCACCGGGAAGAGTGAGCCGGGGAATGATATTCGCGAGCACGATCCCGGTGGTGCGGCGGAAGACAAAGAGCGCCGACCCGGGCTTGGGCACCAGGTTGCCGCCGTAGCCGAAAATGCGGATGTCACTCGAATCGCTCGCCTGGAGCGCCGGGGAATTGCCCTCGCTCTTCATACCGTAAATCGACACCTGCTGGCTGCGCCTGATCTCGAACTGCGCCGCCTCGTCCAGCACATGCTCGATATTACACTGGTAGATCGAGAGAGGTCCCGCAGCTCCGTCCAGCACCAGGTGGCGGTAGCCGTCGTCGCCAACCATTTCGTGGTTGTAGAAATTATACCACCGTCCGCCCCCGTGTCCGGTCACCAGTGTCAAAGGCGGCCGGCGCAGGTTCTCCGGCACCTTGCCTCCGAGAGGCCGAAGGACGCTGCCAGCGGCGCGCAGCACCGACTGCGGCCCGCACTGCCAATGGAGCGCGAACGCGGCGTCCATTTCTCGCGGCACCAGGATAAAGCAGAAGGCCAGCAGCGTCCGACCCTCGCGGGCATCAGCCGTGCGCACGAGCGGCTGCGGCCGAGCAGGATCGGTGAAATCGCCTTTCGACCCGCGGGTCATCAGCACCGAGAATGTCTGCGCGACCCCCACGAGCTGGGTGTCGGGCCGGAGGCGAATGGTCCGCGAGATCCGGTAGTAGCCTTTGGGCAGAAAAACGATCGGATGCTCGTCCACAGCCCGCTGGATCGCGTCGGTATCATCGGTGAAGCTGTCTCCCTTCGCGTGGTAAGGCGCAGCCTTGACGTTGGCTGCCCCGGGCGATTCAAAACCCGGGAAGCTGCCGCTCCACAGGTGGCGCGATTGCAGGTCGTCCGGCGGCACGACGCCTGGCTCCGTCCGGACAAAGTCCGTTTCCCGGCGTTCGCCGTGCAGATAAACCGGTGTGGCCACGTTGTAACTTTTTACCGGCGGCAGCTCCGGTCCGTGCGCATATTCCGCGACGCGCACCCAACCGTCCGGATCGCCGGACAGGCCCGAGCCATCGGCGTTGCGCACGATCTGTGACGCGCCACGCACATAGACGTTGTTCAGGTAGAGCGCGCTGTTCGAGGCCACGGCGGTCGCATCAGGCGCTTGGAGATCGATCTGGCTATCCACCAGCGAAAGCTGACCGCTCAACACGTTTTTGGCCGAGGCCCGGCTGACAATCGCGGGGCCGGGAGAGCGCGAGATGATTCGCAGGCCCACGGCGCACATCGCCTCGATGCCCCGATAGACGAGGGCGGTTTCCGTCTGCCCCTCCAAAGTAATGCCGGTCACTGCGGCGCCCGGGCGGCTTTCGGTGAGATCCAGGCCGATGCGGCCACCGATCACGGCCACATGTGCATGGCTGCCGCCCGTGCCGCTAGCGCCCTCCAAGCCGGTGTGCCCGTGGGTCACGTCGATGGTGCACTCCTGCACGCCACTGCCTTGGGCACCGACCATGCGCACGGCCACGGCGCCAGGATTGCCCTCCTCCACGGTGACATCGATGTTC
>JBDKHE010000558.1:0-4993 GCA_039797805.1 Verrucomicrobiota bacterium | reverse complement strand
CCGGCTGGATGACCTTCATCTCCGCCTGCATCTCGAGGAACATCTCCTCCTTGTGGTGGAAGACATGGTCCACATCGATGGTCAGCCCGTAATGCTTGGCAAAGACCGCCGCGACTTTGAGCGTCGGCATGCCGCCGAGGGAATAGAACAGCTCCTCGCTCAACGTGCCCTTCAAGCCCGCCTGTTGCATGGCCCGGTCCCAGGCGCGATAATGCAGCGGCATGGTGTCAACCAGCGTACCGTCGCAATCAAAGATGTAACCGGCGAAGTCGCCGGCAGGGATGTCGAGTTTCATGGAAGCCGCCGAGCGTTGGGGGTGCCCGGCGCCGCGCAACGCCTAATTCCCGTCGCCCGCGCCAACGGCCGGGAACCCGGCGGAAAGGGTGGCGCAAGGTTGACGTCAGCCCCTACGTGGGCCTTATCTACTGATTATGAATAAGCTTCTCGGGAAACGCGCCCTCGTCACCGCCGGCGCCCAAGGCATCGGTCTCGCCATCACCCGCCACCTGCTCGCGGCGGGCTGCGATGTCTTCGTGCATTATCGGAGCAGCGCCGATGCCGCGCGCGAGGTCGAGCCCGAGGCCGTCAAACAGGGCCGGCGGTACGCCCATGCCAGTGCCGACCTCACGCAGACGTCCGGTTGCGAACAGCTGGTGGCCGAGGCCGTCAAGTTCCTCGGCGGGCTCGATGTGCTCGTCAACAACGCCGGCTCCCTCATCGGCCGGCGTTCGCTGACAGACGCGGATGACGATTTCTGGGCCCAGACCATCGCCCTCAATGTCGACAGCGTGCGCCGCGTCACGCGGGCGGCCGCGCCGCATCTGATCGCGGCGGCCAAGTCCCGCGGGGGCGCCAGCATCGTGAACCTTTCTTCACTGGCCGGACGCAAGGGCGGACACGCCGGCTCGCTGGCCTACTCGACTGCCAAGGGCGCGGTGCTGACCTTCACCCGTTCTCTGGCGGGCGAGCTCGGCGCGGAAGGCGTGCGCGTCAACGCCCTCGCCCCGGGTCTGATCCTCGGCACCTCCTTCCACAACACGCACACCACGGTGGAATCCGCCAAAGCCACGGTGGCGGGCATCCCGCTGGGCCGCGGCGGCAGTGCCGACGATGTGGCGCGGGCGGTGGTCTTTCTCGCCAGCGAGTACGACGGCTTCATCAACGGAGCCACCCTCGACATCAACGGCGGCGTCTACGCCTGCTGAGCCGGTTCCAGGATTTGAGGTGATTGCAGCCGGACGGGCCGCTCCACCCCTCTCAAGCAGACGTGACGGGCACCGGATGAAGCGCGGTGCGCGGTAAGGCCAAGGCGATGACGGCTGCGACCCCGGCGAAGGCCACGGTACCCCACAGACACCCGGCCAGTCCGGCCATCTGGTACAACACGCCCGAAAGCAGGCAGCCGATCAGGCGTCCCCCGGCGTTGGCCATGTAGTAGAACCCCACATTCAGGGCGACCTTGTCCTCATCGGTATAGTCCAGGATCAGGTAAGAGTGGATGGCCGAGTTGAGTGCGAAGACGGCCCCAAAGACGGCGAGCCCGCCCACGATCACGGGACCGGGCGCAAAGCCGGCCGCGAGGAGAAGCGGAATGGCCGCTGCCACAGCCGTCAGGGCAAATCCCGCCAACGTCGCGGTTCCCCCCGCCGGCACGCGACCGCGCAGCAGCGCCGGAGCGCCGGACTGGATGATGCCGTACCCGATCACCCAGCACGCCATGAAGCCACCGACCCGCGCGCCATCCCAGCCAAGCGCCGTGCTCAGGAATACCGGCACGCCCACAACAAACCAGATGTCGCGGGCCCCGAAGAGAAACAACCGCGCCGCCGACAGGACATTGATTGGGCGGCTCTTGGCGAAGAGCTGCGAGAAGCCGACCTTGGCCTTCGCCTTGCCCAGCTCCACGGGCAGGCTCCGCCAGGCCACGAGCCAGGCCAGCAACAACAGACCGGCCATCGCCCCCAGCGCGCCGACATACCCCAACGCGACCAGCAGCCAGCCTCCGAGGAAGAAGCCGACCCCCTTCAGCGCGTTCTTGGAGCCGGTCAACACCGCCACCCATTTGAACAACGCCCCATGGGCCCCGGCCGGCACCAGCACCTTGATCGCGCTCTTGGCACTCATCTTGGTGAGGTCCTTCGCCACCCCGGACAGTGCCTGTGAACCCATCACATAGGCGACCGACCAGAATTCACTCCAGGCGGTATTCAGTCCCGCGAGCATGCCGAGAGCCAGGACCTGCAGCAGCAGTCCGGCCAGAAGGGTGATGCGCAGTCCCAGACGACTCGCCAGCCATCCGCCGAGGAGATTCGTGACGATCCCGCAAAACTCATAGAGCAGAAACAGGAAGGCCAGCTGCACCGGACTGTACCCGAGGCGGGCGAAGTGCAGCAGCACGAGCATGCGCAGCGCGCCATCCGTGAGCGTGAACGCCCAGTAGGCGCCGGTGACGATGCTGTAGTTGCGCAGGTTCAAGCGTGGCTGGTTGGCCGGCGTCAGAGGGAGGCCGCAACCTTGCGCGTGAGCTCGGCCATGCGGTTGGAGTAGCCCCACTCGTTATCGTACCAGGCATAGATCTTCACGAGGCGCTTGTTCACCACCATCGTGGAGAGCGCGTCGATCGTGGCGGAGGCGGGATTGCCCTTGAAGTCGATCGAGACCAGCGGCCGGGTCTCGTAACCGAGGATGCCCTTCAGCGGGACCGTCTCACTCGCCGCTTTGAGGAGCGCATTGACCTCCTCCACCGTGGTGTCGCGCTTCACCTGGAAAACGCAGTCTGTCAACGAGCCGGTCAGGAGCGGCACGCGAATGGCGTGTCCGTTGAGTTTGCCCAGCAGCTCCGGGTAAATGAGACCGATGGCCGTGGCGCTCCCGGTGGTTGTCGGAATCAGGGAGAGCCCGGCGGCGCGGGCACGTCGCAGGTCTTTGTGCGGGGCATCGATGATGGTCTGGGTGTTGGTGGCGTCGTGCACCGTGGTGATCGCGCCGTGCTCGATCCCGAGGCCTTCATGGATCACCTTCACCACGGGCGCGAGGCAGTTGGTCGTGCACGAGGCATTGGTGATGAGCCGGTGGCGGCCCGGTTCATAGAGGTGATCATTCACGCCCATGACGATGTTGAGCGCGTCGGCGCCTTTCACCGGGGCGGCCACGATGACCTTCTTCACGCCGCGCTCGAAATAGGCGCCCAGTTGCTCAGGCGTGCGGAATTTGCCGCTGCATTCGAGGACGATGTCCACCCCGTGGGCAGCCCAATCCACCTCACCGGGCTTCGCCTGCTCGCTGAAGGCGATGCGTTGCACCCCGACGCGGATGGCACCTGCACCGTCCGCCACAGCCTCGCGTGGCCAGCGGCCCTGCACGGAATCAAACGTGAGCAGATGAGCCGCGCCCTCGGCGCCGCCCTTGGGGTCGTTGATCAACACCCAGTCGAATTCCGGCCAATCCCAGGCCGCGCGAAAAGTGAGACGGCCGATGCGACCGAATCCGTTGATGGCAATACGGGCTTTTTTCATGAGGAAAGAGTCTTGGTACCACGCGTCCGTGACCGGGCCATCGAGCCGCACCCGCAGGAACCCGCGGCCGGCGGTTGGGGAGCCAGTCGCCGCAGGCGGGCGAGATCGTGCCGGAAAACCGGATTCTCGCGGACGCAGTCCTGCAGGCAGGCGAGGTTCGCACGCAATTCGGGGGCCACTTTCGCCGGCAAGGCATAGACCATCCACTTGCCCTCGCGCGTGGCCTCCACCAACCCGCGCTCGCGCAGGTAGGCGAGATGCTTGGAAATCTTCACCTGCGGTTCGTCCAGCACCGCTTGGAAGTGGCACACGCAGAGCGGTCCCTGCCCCAGCACATGCAACAGGCGCAGGCGGGTCACGTCACATAGACACTCGTAGATGCGGACCAACTCCATGCCCCCGACATATTCTCCTCAGGGAATACGTGGCAAGCCCACATTGGTGCTGTCACCGGATTGTCACCTGTTCCCGTTGCGTTCCTCACAACACACCTGCTGCCGCCGGTGGGAACCGGCGGACTTTCCGGCAGCGTTACTCGTGCTCTCCTCGTCCGCAACGGCGCAGGCCGTCGCATCGGACTGAGGGGCACCGTCGCAACAGCCTGCGGATGCGCCGGCATCAGCGTTGGTCGCGATGGCGCCGTCGCGCTCACGGACGTATCCCCTGATGGGATCGCAGGTGGGTGCAGTATTGTTCATGGGTGATTTGGATTCACCCCGAGCAGACGCACCGCCGGCCGGGAAGACGCAGATTTTTTAGCGCCGGCCGCCGCGCATCAGGCGGCTTTTCGGCTTCTCCGGGGCGGCCTGCGGCATGCCGCCGCCGTCAAAGATACCCGAGTAGGTGTAGTTGAAGCCGTCGACCTTCTTCCACTCGATGCTCATGCCGATGAAACGCTCGATGCTGCGGGCATCGCGCCAGGTTTCCTCGGTCACCAAAGTGAAGGCGTCACCGCTCTTCTGGGCCCGGCCGGTGCGGCCGATGCGGTGCACGTAGTCCTCCGGATTCTCGGGCACGTCAAAATTGATCACGTGCGAGACATCGGCGATGTCGAGACCGCGGGCGGCGATGTCGGTGGCGACGAGCACTTCGTGCTTGCCGGACTTGAAGCCCTTGAGGGCATCCACGCGCTCCTGCTGGCTGCGGTCGGCGTGCATCACCGCGCACGTGTGCCCCTCGTGCTTCAGCCGGCTGGCGACATAGTCGGCGCCGCTCTTCGTGCGCGAGAAGATGATGACGCTGTGGTATTGCGTCTGCTCGAGCAGGTGGGCGAGCAGGTCGAACTTCTGGGCCTGGACGACCGGGTAGAACGCGTGCGTGATGGTCTCGGCGGTCGAGCGCTCGCGGCTGACGGAAATCTTGAACGGATCACGCAGGGCCCAGGCGGCGAGCTGCTCGATCTCGGGCGGCAGCGTGGCGGTGAAGAAGAGCGTCTGGCGCGTCTTCGGCACCTTGGCGACGATGCGCTTCACGTCGGG
>JBDKHE010000557.1:0-8527 GCA_039797805.1 Verrucomicrobiota bacterium | reverse complement strand
TCATCCCGGTTTCTAGCCAAGTTAGCCGGATACACGTTCTTTTCTCCGTTCAGAACCCAGAACAGCACCAACCGGTTCCTCTTCAGGAACTCTAGCATCGCCGATTCCCGGAAAAGCACGCTGTGGGTTCCTGTCGTTCCGGCCGCGGGGTCCCACGCGACCAACTGGCCCGAGGCGTCATAGAACCTCCCCAGCCGCCCCTTCATGCGCAAACCTAGCGAATCTACCAGGAGCTTGCCAGGCAGATGAATCGTGACGGTTGACGACAATGAACAGTCGAAGGTGCTCGCCTCGCAGATGTATTCCGCGGCAGTGGACGCGACCTTGAACGGAACCTCCCTGAAATGCCCCCTGGCCCACGGATCGTCCCGCTCGAACTGCCGACCGCCATAGAATTCATGCAGGGGAAACTGGTGATACTCCGGCGGCTCGGGCATCCATCGCCCCGCGAACTTCTTGTTCTTCGCCCACGCCTTGAGCTTAGCCGCGTCCTGCTTCCGCACCAGATACGACCACAGGAATCGGAACACCTCTCGCCGGTCCGGTTTCCGTTGCTCCATCGAACCCAGTCGCTCGATCTGTTTGTCCATGACGAAGGAACTCAGGTTCAGCCACACGCTCCCGTCGTGCGGATCCGTCACACGGACCAGTTCCGGCGCCGGCGGCAAGTCGCCCGCGTGTTGCAGCCAATTGAAGTCCTGCTCCCGCGAAGCCCATGCATCATAGGTCCGCCCCAGCCACCACTCCCGGCCCATCACCACCACCTCGGTTTCATCATCTGACCGGTCGCTCTGGATGAGCAGCGACGGGTCGATATTCCGGTAGTCCTTCTGCCAAAGAGCCTCCTTCCATCCCGTCTGCTCGTATTTATCGGCATCCTTGAGGAACCGAAAGTTATCGCTGATCCGCGCGATCACCTCGTGATACGCGATCCACTGATATTTCTTGCCGATGCGCTCTGATTTGTGCGCCGACCTGCCATCCATCGGCACGTCGTTGTCATACGCGCTGAACCAGTCCGCCTGGTAGCCCAGTTCCAGCACCCTTTGCAGGATATGCCTCCGCACCCGCTCATGCCCGAAATGATTTTCCCCGTCGCTTCGCCAGGGATTGTCGAGGTGATTCAGCACCCAGTCGATATGCCTCGTTTCCCGCAGCCCGCCCAGCAATGCGCGCACCTCTGCCTCCAGTTCCTTGCGGTAGTCCGGTGCCTTTGCCACGTGCTCGGTGAGACCCCTTTTCTCGGCCTCATCCTTGCTATAACTCGACTCCTTCATCCGCTCCAACGCGCGAACCTGCTCGAAGGACTTCTCAATCTTCCCGAGCCTGGGGAAGCGCTTCACCAGCAGCGCAAACCTCGCTTTCGTTGACGGTGGCACGGGCCGCCCGAACGGGTGCTTACTCCAGTCAATCGCGTTCCCGATCACATAGTGGCTAAAGTCGTCCTGCGTGACCGAATTGTAGATTCTGGACAGGCCCCATGTCTTCTTGTCGAGGGAATGGTCCTTGAACAGCTTTCGCAGCTCCTCGAGCGAAGGCACATCATCAGACCAATCCGACTTGAACGGCGGATATAGCCGTTTGCGGTCGATCGCTTCTAATTGCCACTTCGCCTTGGCCGCTTCCACCGCACCCGCCGCATGCATGCGCAGCAACACGGAGGGCGGGGGCGTTCCGGCCGCAAAGACCAGCTCCCACACCTTCTTTCCCAATTCGCCGGCGGCCTTGTCATCCTGCGACCGCAACGCGACCCCATGCGCCACGGCATACAGTCGTTCGGCCACATACGGATCGTTCACGTTCTTGAATTCCTCCAACAACCGGATCAGCACCTGCTCCCTTCCCTCGAACAGCGAAACCAATCCCTTAGTCGCCCGATCCCGCAAAAACCGATGGGACAGCGTCAGGAACCAAGCCAGGGTCGTTCCATAAAGTTCGATCGCCTCGTCGGAAATTCCTTTCCGGTCCCGCTCCGCCCATGCCCAGTCAATAAAATCCATCACCCGCTCGGTGCTGTTGTAACGCTCCGACATCGCAATGGACCACCATCGGTCCCGCTCCGCCATCGTCATCAGCGCCAGCTTCGCATGCAGGTAATTCGCATTGAACGGATGATCCGGCTGCGCCGTCACCAGAAGTAGAGTATGCAGCACCGCCTGCCGTGTCATGTCATCATTCAACCGCTCCTCGATCAGTTCCCTCGTCCGCGGCAAATAGGCGTTCGCCCCGCGCCACAGTAGACTTTCCAGGAACGCTGTCTCCTCAAGCTGCAGGTCGAGCTGGTGCTGCTGGTCGGAAAGTTCGATGCCAAACCGCTCCGGCAGCTGGATCGCCAGCGCCTCAAACCAGCTCGAGTAGTCCCAATAGGTCTTAGACCGCAGCAGCCGACCCAATGGGCTCTTTTCGCTCACGTCCGCCTTGCTCTGCCCGTCCGTCGACTGGGTCAGGATCGACGCCACCACCATATGGTCGGACAACCGCTGGTAGGCGAACCGGACGATTTCATGGTCCTGCTTCGTATCCCAGTCCCGCAGCATGGTCCGGTGCAGGATCCCTTCGCTGCACAATTGCTGGAGCAGGCTCCGCTCGAAGCCAGTTGTCGGCAGGATCGGCGCCATGATCTCCCTCGCTTCGTCCAACGACACCGCATCGGTGCCGTCCCGTCCCATCCGTTCCGCCAACGCATCGACCGCTTGCCGCACGGCGTTCTGTGCCGGATCGAAATCCAGCCTCAGGGCTAGCTTCGCATTGATCGATGACAGGAAAAACGAGAAGATGCTCGTGATACCGCTCAATCCCTTCGGCACCACTTTCACCTGCTGGCTGCGTAACGCCGTGCAAAATAGCTTGAGGAAAAGCGGGGTTCCAAACTCAGGGTTCAGGATCGGGTGATCTGGCAAAGCGATCTCGAAGTGCTGGAAGAATCGCCGCGTCGCCTCATCGGTCTTCTCCTCAAATCCGTGGTGTTCGACCCTGGGCAGAACCTCCCTGCCGAGCTGGGTGGGGATGGTCCTGTTAACATACAGGTCCCGGACACTCAACGCCACCACCACCGAGGGAAACGGCTTGATCGCCTCCAGGAACCCGGCGAGGTTGTCGTTCCAGACGTGCAGTCCGTCGCCTTCGTTGAGCGCGTCCATGAACACGATCAACCGGCACCGCATTGCCTCTGCCGCCGCATCCAGCGCCCCCAGGAAATCGTCTCTGTTCATCGTCAGCCCCAGATTCTGGATTACCTGCATCCACGGCTCTCCCTTCTGGATGCCTTCGCCCAACAGCAGCAGCGACGGCTGCTCCTCCTTCAGCCGGTGCACCGCTGCATCGCAAAACAGATGTGTCTTGCCCGCACCCGCGCGCCCGGTGACCAACACCGCACTGCGATTCGCAGCGCTGCCCTCCGGTCCGGTGATGAACCCCAGTAATTCCTCGAGTTCGTCCTGCACCTCCCGCAATCCGCGCCGCAGTTCGGCGGAACGCTTCATCACCCCAGGCTTGGCCTTTTCCTTTTCCTCCTCGTCTCCTAGGCGCTGCGCCTCCGCCCATCCCGCTGCGAGTGCCTCGTTCGCCGCGCGCACCACTTTTTCAGTCTTCGCAAAATCCAGCACTCCTGCCGGCTCGGGTCGTAGCCGGTTGAACTCCGCCATCAGCGCAGCAAACGCTTCAGGAAGCCCTGCAAGCTTCCAAGACCCGAGGTGTTCATTCCACTTGTTCCTTAGCCGCACTGCCCGATGAGTGAACCGCCGCCAGAACCGGTCCGTCCGTCCCAGCCCGTCCATCGCTCGCCCGATGGGCAGGTCGATATTCAGTTGCGGCGAATACCGATCCCCGGCGTTTGCAATCGCCTCGTTGAGTCGCTGACGGAACCACTCGATCGTGAAACAATCCGCATCGAACCAGAATTGCAGCCGCCCGCGATGCTCCGGCCGAGACAACTGGTCGAAGATTTCTGAGTTACCCCAGTATTCAACCTCGACGGTGCGTTTTTCTTCCTTGGCCTGCCCTGCGCACCATGCCACGAACTCGTCCCACTTAATTGCAAACGATTTCTGTTCCGGGATCCTCGGGTCAGGCCGGTCGAGCGGGATGCACACGACATACCGCGTCATGCGGGGGTGCTTCTTCAACGCCGTGCCGAACGAGTCCCGCAGCTGCTGCCACTGTGATGTCCCCGGCACACTTAGGAAATACTTCGCCTGCCAAGCCTGCTCGGTTCCGTTGGTCAGCGTCAAATAGCATTCCACGCCCGCATCCGGCGCGCCCTTCCTCGTGAAACGCGAACCCGCCGGAACCACAGTCCGCCTTGCCAGCTGGCAGCAAAGCTCCTCGAAAGCATTTTGCTGGCTACCTTGGAAAGATCTTAGTTTCGCCCATTCGGACATCCGACGATGATTGCGCCTAACCACTTCCACGCGCCACAGTAAATTGCACCGTGGCCCGTTTTGACCGCTCGGAGCTATTTCCCCGTTCTCTCACTCTCTGTCCGCCGTTCCGACGGCCGTTTCAGATTTTGCGGCGCTTGTAACTCCAAGAAATCTCCCGGTAATCCCGCCTCGGGTCACACGAATTTTGCCCGATCGAGGCAGCACTGTTTGAATTTCTTGCCGCTGCCGCACACGCATTTGTCGTTCCGGCCTGGCGGCGGGTCGAACCAAAGACGTCACGTCTTGACTTTAGACAAACGGGGCTCGGGTCGGCGGTGTGAATCACCAGCCGTGACCTGGTGGCTTTGGTTGGCCTGCCGCGATTCTTCTGCGACCAGCGGGCGGGTCTCCTTCGAACTCAAGGGCCGTTGCGGGGCAACGGGCGTCGCCTCCGGCGACGTTTCTCATCCCCGTGGGGACGCCACCGGGGATTGATTCGGCTCGGACGAGCCTCAGGCCTGCGCCGCAAGATGTCGTTTTTGGAAGGCGCGACCGGAGGCACTTTTTAGGTACTTCTCAAATCGCAAGGCCGTCGCAGGATCTGCAAATCCAGAGTACCAGACGATTCTCCACGGTCTGTAATTGGCCGTATGAATGGATGCCCCGGCATTATGCTGTTTGAAGCGGCGCTTAAGATCATCGGTTTCTCCGATGTAAAACCGTCCGGCATGAGCTTCCGACTCGAGAATGTAAACGTAGTGCATGACATACGGCCCGCCTATGCCCGTTGGGCTCCGGCGAGGCACCTCGCCAAAGCCTTCGGCTATCGAAGGCGTCGGCGGGTGGCGTCCCCACGGGGATTGGCTGCCTTGCCGAACCAAGGCAGGTGCAGGGCACTCGCGGCTGCGCCGCGACCCTTCTCCCTCCGCTTCGCTTCGGTCGTCGAACCCAAGGGCCGTTGCGGGGCAACGGGCGTCGCCGCCGGCGCCGCTTCTCATCCCCGCGGGGACGCCACCAAACAAAAAAACCGCCTCAAAGGCGGTGTTTTCGTGGCGTCCCCACGGGGATTCGAACCCCGGTCTCGACCGATGCTGTTTTCATGGAATGACTTACGTTAGCAGGAAATGACTTATGAAATCGGCGTCACTCACAAAACTCCGCGTCATTCTTACTGTCATTCTTACCTATGGCCTCCCTTTGGAAACACCCGAAAAGCCAGTTCTGGACCGCGTGCTTCACTGACGACAACGGCCGTCAGCTCAAACGCTCCACGAAACTTACCGACCGCAACAAGGCCACGCTCATGGCCCAGAAATTCGAGGCGGCCTACCGCATGAAGCTCACCGAGGCGCAGGCCCGCAAGGTCGTCTCCGACATCTTCGAGCAGATCCACGGTGAGCAGCTCTACCACGCCACCGTCCGGAAATTCCTCACCGATTGGATGACCAACAAAAAAGCCGAGACCAGTCCGGGCACCCACAAGCGTTACCAGAACGCCGTGGACAAGCTCCTCGCTTTTCTCGGGGACCGCGCGGATCGGGACATTGCCTACGTCCACAAGCGTGACCTCGCGGCGCTGCGGGATAAGACCGCCGCCGAATTGTCGGTTTCCACGGCCAACACGGACTTGAAGATCCTGCGGGTCGCGTTCCATCAGGCCGTCATCGACGGCCTGCGGCTCGACAATCCGGGCGCAGCCGTGCGCACGCTTGAGGAACGTAAGGCCTCCGACGCCCCCGAGCGCCGTCCGTTTACCGAGAAGGAGCTGAAGACGCTGTTCGCGGTAGCCGAGGGCGAATGGGAAGGCCTCATCCTGGGCGGTCTCTACACCGGACAACGCTTGGGCGACTTGGCGTCGCTGACCGGTCGCCGGATCGACCTGGCGGAGGAATTGCTCACGTTCCGTTCGCAGAAGACGGGGCGCGATATGGTCATTCCCATCGCCGGGCCGTTTCTGGCTTACCTCAAAAAGCACCAGCCCCGGGACCCAGACGCCCCGGTTTTCCCGAAGGCTTACGAGGAACGGAAAGAAGCGGATGGTGACTCACGCCGGCTCTCTGCGCAGTTTCACGCGCTCCTCGTGAAAGCCAAGCTGACCGATGCCCGGCCCAAGGACAAGAACAGCGGCCGCGGGCACTCAGTGAAGCGCACGGTCAGCGAGCTGTCCTTTCACAGCCTGCGGCACAACACGACGACGTGGCTCAAGAAAGCTGCGGTGCCGGAATCGGTGGTGCGCGACATCATCGGGCACGAATCTGAACTCGTCAGCCGCAACTACACCCACGTCGATGATGAGACCAAGCGAAAGGCGATCCGCAAACTCCCGACCTTGGTTTAAGCCACCCGAGGTCTCGGGCGACTACTCACCCTCGCAGCACGGGAGCCAGGTAGTCCCGGACGGCGACGACCACTTCCGCAAATTGTCCAGGCAGGCCGGTGAGGCTGTTGCGGCGAATGAACGCGGCCCACTGCGTTTGCTTGGTCGCGTCGTTGGCAAACGCGTCGCTCAACGGTTCCGGCCACACGGGCAGCGGCGTCTGCCGGCGGGCAAACGTCGCCTCGATTGCGCGGCGGAGCGTGGGGCCATCGAGTTGGAATCGTCGCGTGAGAAACCACACGTCGTGAAAGTCCTTCATCCGCGTGTTGGCGATACCGAGCTTCGCCATCGCCTCGAATTTCTCCGCTACGACCGTATAAACGGGATACATGCGCACCTGCGGCGCCGGGAAATCCAGCAGCGTGGGAAAACTCGCCGACTCCGGTGCGGGCGTAACCGCATCGCCGACGCCAACATCGATTTGGATAGGCACCTCCGCCGGCCCGAGTTTGGCCGTGATCCGGACGCGGACACCGCCATAGGTGTTGTCCTCCCGGATTTCCTCGGCACGAACGGAAGCGGGATCGAACACGAGGCCGTCATCGACAACCGGCAGCGTCACCACCTCCTTAAACAGCTTTTGGAGGTCCTCTTTCTCCGAGGGGCCGAAGCCCAGCAAATCGAGGTCCCGCGTCGGACGATGCGTCTTCTCGTCCCAAACGACGAACAGCATCGCACCCTTCAGCAAGAAACGGTCGGCATAGGCTGACTGGCTCAGTCGGAACAGCAGCCGCTCGATCCCGTAGCGCAGAAGCAGCAGGTTGAAATCGTCACCGCGGCGGGCGGCTTCGTTCTGCAATCGCGCCTTCACCGATGCCGCCAGATTCTTCGGTGCGGCACTCATGTCAGCATCTCCAGATAAGGCTGCATGATTCGGCTGACGCGGCACACCGCCGCTGCCGCCGCGAGATCCTTCATGGAGAATTTCTTTCCGCGCCAGCCTTCCCGCAGCGCTTCGACCGCAACATCGAGGCCGTATTTTTGCCGATACTTGAAACAGTCAGCCACCGTCTTCGCAGGCGAGTAAACCCGCACGGTTCCCCCGGCGAGAGCGTGCTCTTCGATCCCGAAGGTGTAGGCCGAACCGGAAAACTGGGCGAAGCGCAGCGGCAGGCTCACGCCACGCGGACGATTGCTGCCGCGCGGCAGCGCGAGCCACACCTGATGCGGCGATTGCGTCCCGATCCCGTGGAACTGCAGCGCGGAAACCAGGCAGACGACACCGCGCGGCACCCGCTTGGCCGCTTCCACCAGCGATTGGTTTTGGTCGCCGTCGAAACCTGCCGAGGCATAGAGACCGCGTCCGAGCTGGCGCACTTGCTCCTGGCTCACCAGACGACGCAGATACTCGCGAGGGTAGCCGGCCACGACCATGTCGCGGGCACGAAACACCCCCAGACGGCTGGCGTGGTCGCCGGCAGCCTTAAAGAGGGACACGGTGTTACGCTCTATTTTCACTTCCTCACTTATGGTGTGAATACGTAACAATGACTCAAGGCGAAAATCCCGCCATGAGGATACGGGGATTCTCAGGGAGGATTTGTCCATAAACGACTTTAGACCAACTCGTTGAGGTAACCCATCAGGCTGTCGTAACTGATCAGCCGGATGCCACGGAGCGCACCCCGCTTGCGGAGGACGACGCTTTTGACGGGCGGGGTTCCGTCGTTGGCCGGGCCGGGGATCGTCAGCTCGTTGAGGGTGCTCCGGGATAGTCCCGTGAACCTGCATCGGCTACCGGGAGCCGGCAGACGGAGCCATTCCGGTTTCGGCGATTCGCCAGTCATGG
>JBDKHE010000556.1:0-5823 GCA_039797805.1 Verrucomicrobiota bacterium | reverse complement strand
GTGGTGGCGGGCCGCATCGTCGTCTTCGCGCCGGACAATATCCCGGTAGAAAGCCGACAGTTCCGGATCGGCGGCAAACACCGCCGCCGCCTTCGCCGCCTCCTCACGGTAATACCGTTGTTCGGGATCGAGCACATGGTCCGTGTAGCCGCGCATTTTGGGGGAGGCGGTGTTGCCGAGATACCAGCTGATTTCGCCGAATTTCTCGGGAGCCACGGCCAGCGCCTTGCGCAGGATCGCCCGCACCAATTCGGGCTTCCAGAAAATGACCATCGACCCGTCAAAATGCATGGTCTCGACAAAGTTGAGCAGCTCCTCGCTCTCCTTGATTTCTGGCAGCCACTTTTCCATGAACTCCATGCCCAAGGGCGAGACTCGCAGGACCGCGATTTGGAAAAGCATCCGCCAGAGGTAATGCGACTTGGCATCGCTTTCGCGGTAGCGACGGTAAAGGTCCTCGGCAATCTGCGGGTAGCCCTCGGCCTCCGGCAGCTTGTCCAAGGTGAAGGCGCCATAGGGCAACGGCAGGTAGCCGTCTATTTCCTCCCGTCGCTGCGCCGCCTGTAGCACGCGCTGTTTGAGCATTTCATAAAACCGGACGGGCTCGATCTCCGCCAGATAGTGGAGAAACGACTCCGCCCCGTGCCAGTCGATGCGGTCCACCCGCTGCAACTGTGCGATGAAGTTTTCCGCGACGCCCGGCGGCAGCGGGACTTCCTGAACGGAACTGCTGCGCTCGAGCACGCGGGCCAGCGACTCCAGGCTCGCCGCGGAAAACGAAGCCAGCTCCAGATTCGCGAGAATCGCATCACCGGTTGCATGGTCGTCGGTGAACCGCATCCGCAGGTGCTCAATGGCGTAGGTCAGCGTGTCGTCCGTTAGCCGCCGTGCCCAGGCATGAACCTCCGCCATTTCGACAGCGGTGACTTCCCCAATGCCGGCCCAACGCAACGCAAAGAGAATGGGCTGCCAGCGCACCGGGTTGTCCCCCCGCAAGACGGATTGGATCCAGCCTCGCAGCTTAGGGTCGGGCAATTTGTGCCATCCGGCAAAAAGGGCCACCCACCAACGGTCGAGGGTCGAACTGGCACCGGCCAGGATGAGATCAACCATCTCAGTGGCGACCGGCTGGTTGAGCCGGGCAATCGTGCGGAAGAGAGCGTCAAACTGCGCGGGCATCCCCGCGTTCTCGTGGTCCTGCACCAATCGGGTGGCCCGGCTGATCAAGGCGGACGCGGTGGGGCATTCGCGGAGCAGGGCTTTGGTCACGGACTCGCATAGCTCGGCCCACATCGTCTCGACGCGCGGGCGCGCCTCCTTCGGGGTTTCCTCGACGTGCGGCACGTCATGGAAAAACTCCGCCCATTCGCCGGAAAGCAGCAGTGTCGTCAGCTGCAACTCCTCCGACTCGGGAACGAGAGCCAGCACCCGGGCGCACTCGGCTTTAAAGACCTCGTCCAAGTCGCGGGCGGCGTGAAGGCGGAGGATCTTCCGAATGCGGAAAAGGACGCGCACCGACTGGTTCGGACGGATAAATCCTGCAATGATCTCCAAGGCGGCCCTGCGCTCCGGCAGCCATTCTTCCTGCAATTCGCCGGCTGGCACATTTTTCCACCGCAGACGCACGATGTCGATGGCCGCATCGAGCACACTGAGCGCGTTCAACGTGGCGAGTTCGCCGCGTGGAATGACCAGGTCGGTCAACAATTTTAGAGCCCGTTCCCGGATCTTGCGGGTGTTCGTCACTGAAAGCGGCAACGTGCGGAACGTGAACATCCGGCCAGTGCTGAAATTATCCTCCACGTCCCGCTCGAAGACCGGTTTCAGAATGACCGAGAGCACGGGCAAATTCCGGTCGCAGAATTCCGCGGCGTGGGGCCCGGCCAGCTGTTCGCCCAGCCAATCCACCACCCCCAGCGGCGCGGTGATCGGATGCCGCGCCTGATACTTCGCCACCCGGCCAATGGTCGCCAGCGGGTCGTTCTGCGCGTTGTCATTGATCCGCCCGACCTTCCGGTGGAGGGCCCAAAGGAGGTTCAAGGCCGCTTTCCGGAAGTCCTCATGGTAGGTGGCAATCGGTTCAAGCAAGGCGGGCAATTCCGCGAGCACCCGCTCGTGCGTTTCCAAGTTCGGGCTGCGCGCGAATCCCTTCGGCACCGCCATCGGCGGAGCCGTGTCGAGGCTGATGGCCAGCTGCACCAGTTCCAGGCTGCGCTCCGGCTGGAGCACGGCGAACTGCTTCCACTGCCGCACCAATTCCGCGCGCGACCAGAAATCGACCTGCACAAACTTGGTGCGCAGGTCCTGCCAGAAGGGATCAAGCAGTGACTCAATCTGCTGGCCCTTGAGTTTGGCCTGCCACTCCGCCTCGGCGAGGTTGCGCAGGATGATGCCGTTGGCGGAGCCAAGCAGGTGCTTTTGGAGGCGCTTGGCAAATTCGGTCAATCGCCCGGCGTCATCGTAACAACCCCGGTAGACGAGGTAGTCGGCAAAGAGGTCGGGCACCACGCGCCAGCCCTCCCGGGTTTCGATAAGCAGACCAGCGGCCCGTAGTAGGTCGAACGCCTCTTGGAACTCCCGGACCGAACAGTCGAGCAGTCCGGCGACCGCATCCAGTTCCAGCACCTTGGGCGTCCACGGGGCGAGCACCGCCACCATGCGCAGCGTCTCCCGGACCAAGGCCGCGTTGTGGGAAGCCGCGACCTGGGCGAAGCCCTCGGCTTCAAAGCGGGTGAAGACCGCGTGCTGGAAATCTGTCGAGTTGACGTAGCCCGTGGCCGTCAGCTTGTCCTGTGCAATCAGGGCCGAGGCTACGGTCACAATCAGGCTGCAGCCCTTCGCCAAGTCGGCCAGGGATTCCGCCGCATGGTGGTGTTTGGGCGGGAGGCACGACCGGGCGAGGGTCACCAACTGTTCCCGGGTGAGGCCCGCCAAGGCCGGCAGGACCCGGATTGCCGAGGCATCGATGCCGGAAAGGGAAAGCCAGGCGGCCAGCGAATCCACGGCATGGGGCCGCGTCGAGAGCACAAGCTTGCCGTTCTTCTCAAACAGGGCGGCCGCGAGGTCCGGGCGCAGGGATTCGCTCCGGTGGGCGTCATCCTGCACCGCGACCAGTTCGCCGTCGCCTGCGGTCCGCAAAATATCACTCGGCAAGCCAGGCCGGGCCATGGGATCGAAGAAATAGATTTTCTTCCCGGAATGGCGGCCGGGAAATTCCTCGCCAAACGCGCGCAGCAGGCGCGTTTTGCCAACCCCGCCCGGCGCCGGCAGGATCAACACTCGCAGCTCGGGATCGTCGGCGAAAGCGTGGAGCGCCTTGAGTTCCTCCTCCCGGCCAACGAGGCCCGCGCGGTGGTTGAAAACCCGTCCCGGCTCGTTCCACCGCTTGAAGAACTGCTCGGTTGTGATGAGCGGGTCGTCGTGCTGGGGATAAAGCTGCGCGATCAAGGCGTCGCTGCTCCGGGGAAAAAAGCGGCGAAGGATCTCCAGCTGCTTGCGCGGCTCGACCTCGTTGTAGAACCGGATGCTCAGCTCCGACCGGCCCCATATCTCCCAGTGCGGCCGGCCTTCTACGAAGGCGCGAACCGGAGGAGTGGGCTCGCCGCTCAACATGAGGAAATAGCGGGCGGCCTTGGGATATTCCTTCTCCGCCTTTTCGACCGCCGCAGTCGCCTTCGAAAGCGGAAACGGCGAGCCATAGTGTTTGCATTGAAACACCCACTCGGCGCCGGTCTCGGTCACCGCCTTGATGTCGATGCCCAGCTGACCGGCCGGGCCGGCATTCCCAAAGAGGGTTGCGCTGAGAATCCCATGGCGCGCATGTTTCGAGACCTCGCCGCTGGGCGTCTTTACCTTCTCAATGACCGCCAAGGATATCTTTGCCCCCAGGAAATGCAGCACGAAGGCCTCGAACTGGCTTGGATCGAGTTCATCAAGGGGCAGAAGGGCTTGGCGGGTATTGCTCATTTCTTCTTTACAAAACAGGAATAGTAATCCTATTTTTCATAAGTCAAATGGATATCGTTCGTAACCAAGTCCGTAGCGAGGTGATAAATGCACTGGAATCCTCCCCTGTGGTGCTCCTTTTGGGGCCCAGACAGGCAGGTAAGACCAGTTTGGCGAGGAGCTTAGCGCATGATCCCCAGAACTACTTCGATCTGGAGAACATGGTCGATCAACGGCGCTTGGAGGAGAACCCACAGGGTGAACTGAGCCGCCTTTATGGATTGGTGATCATCGACGAAGCCCAACGCCAACCATCGCTGTTTCCCGTCCTGCGATACCTAGCCGACCGGCCGGGCAACCCCGCGAAATTCCTTCTCCTCGGCAGCGCGTCGCCTCACCTGATGCGCGGAGCGAGCGAAAGCCTCGCGGGCCGGGCGGCCTACGTTGACATGGCCGGTTTTAATGTGAGCGAAGTGGAGCCGCAGCACCATGAAACGCTCTGGCTCCAGGGCGGGCTGCCGCCGGCGTTCCTGCGCGATGAACCCGCCTCCTTCAAGTGGCGGCTCGACTACCTTCGCGCGCTGATCGAGCAGGACCTGCGCGAGCTCGCGACCACCCGGATGCAGCCGGCGGCCCTGCGGAAATTCCTGCTCCTGCTGGCGCAGTCGCACGGCCAGGTTTGGAAGCATTCGACGGCCGCCGAGGTCCTGTCGGTGGATTACAAGACGGTCCAGCGGCACCTCGAGCTTTTCGAGGGCATGTTCCTGATCCGCCTGCTCCACCCTTTCGAGCGCAACCTGAACAAACGCCTGCGCAAGGCGCCGAAGCTTTTCTTCCGCGACACCGGCCTGATGCACGCCATGCTCGCAATCCGCAACCAGCGCGAGCTGCGCGGCCACCCGCTGGTCGGTGGCTCGTGGGAAGGTTTCGGCATCGAACAGGTGATCCGCTCGCTAGGGCTGCGCGAAAGTGAATGCTCCACCTACGGGGTGCACGGCGGCGATGAGATGGACCTCGTGGTCGAGCGCGCCGGCAAAACCTACGGTTTCGAGTTCAAGGCCTCCGACAGCCCGGGCACCACCGCCTCGATGCACAACAGCATTCGCGACTTGAAGCTCGCGAAGGTCTTCGTGGTCCATCCCGGCGACCGCACCTTCAATCTCGCCGCGAACATCGAGGCCATTGCCGTGCGCGACCTGCCGGCCCGCCGGGATCGGTGGGAAATCACCTGACGGGAGGCGCTGTGCGACTCTTCAGCTACGACCTCGATGGCGGGACCTGTGTGTGGGCCCAGTTGGAGGAGTCGGACGTGGCTGAATTGCTGTCTGCGGCGGGCTACCGGCGGATCCCCTGCGGCCCGGAACAGACACCGGACTTTGCCAAGGACGACCACGTCGTGGAATTGAAATGCGTCGAAGAGGATCCGCTGTTTCCCAACGGTTCACTGCGCTACATAGAAAACCGGGACGATTTCGCGCGGGAGATCCAGGCGCTGAAATCCGGTGAGGAAGGTTCGTTCACAATCCGTTTTCGGACCGGCTTCCTATTAAAGCGGGCCGAGCGCTTGCTGCGAAAGGCCAAGCACCAGCTCGCCGCCCACCGGGCGGAAGGCCGTTGCACAGGAGTGATTGTCGTGAACAATGCCTCCTATTCCATCGGGATGGCCCGCGGGATGTTCGGGACCGCGCTCCGGAAAAAAGCGCAGGAATCAGGCGTGATCGACTTTGTAGTTTTCGTGAACGTATTTGCCCAGACGGTGGCGCGCCCGCGAATCGACGTCACGGTGCTGACTTGTTCCGATGACCCGCGGGCGGGAGAACTCGGGACAAAGGTTGGCGCAGCCCTGAAGGGTCTTCCCATGGCGATCCGCAAGGCCGC
>JBDKHE010000555.1:0-6979 GCA_039797805.1 Verrucomicrobiota bacterium | reverse complement strand
CCGCAGGCCCCCGCAACCTCACCTGAACCGAGTGCCGGCCGGACACGCCTTGGTTGCGCCACGCCAATGTGGTGGCGTTGTTGCGGCTGACCACGAAGTCGGGCCAGCCGTCGTCATCGAGGTCCAGCATCACCAGAGCCTTGGCATCGCCGGGAACCACCAGGCCGCTGCGCGCTGTTTCGGCAGGCTGGAAATTGCCGCGGCCGTCGCCGAGCAGCAACTGGCTCAGGCCACCGTCAAACCGGCCCACCCCGGGATTGGGGGTGTAGGAGTTTTGCACCGCATAGAGGTCGGCGTGTCCGTCCCCGTCGAAATCACCGGCCACCATGCCTTGGATCGGCGCGATCTGGACGATGCGCGGCAGGGGCGTGAACCGATAAGTACCGCCGGGTTGGCTCAGGATCACCCCGCTGCGGAGTTCGGTGGCGGCATAGCGGCGGGCTCCCGCCAGCCGGTCCTCGCCGAGCAATGCCGGAAGCGTTGCCCGGGCGTACGCATCATTCCGGGGGAAGCGCTGCAACAGGGAGGGGATCTGGGCGCCGAGTTCCTTGCGGGTGCGGCGCGGATACAGCCGATCGCCTTCCTGGTAGGCCTCGATCACTTGCGTCGCCGTAGTGTTCTTGAAACTGCCGGCGTAGATCAGCGCCGGGGTTTGGTAGAGCGTGTTGAGTCCGGTGTTGCCGACCGCGAAGTCGGGCGACCCGTCGCCGTTGAAATCCGCGCTGCAGAGCGAGGTCCACCAGCCGTCGCCCGCCGAGGCGAAGCCCGCCTCGGATGACCGGTCCTTGAAGGCGCGGCCCTGTTCGTTGTGAAAATAGCGAACGCCGCCCCATTCCAGCGCGAGCAGCAGATCCGGCCAGCCGTCTCCGTCCACGTCGCTCCACAAGGCTGATCTGACCAGACCAACCTCGCGCAGTCCGGGGGCCAGCGTGTCGGTCACGTCCTCGAACCGGCCTCCCGTGTTGCGCAGCAAGGCGCTGCGCGGCGCCTGCGGGTAGCGGCCGGGCAACACCCGCGCGCCGAGAAATAGGTCGAGCCGGCCGTTGCGGTCGAAATCCGCCGTCACCGCCGCGCCGACACTCAAGGGCAGCGGGGGCAGGGCATCGGGCTGTGGTGCGAAACCGGTGCCGCTGTTGCGGTGCAGAATGGGTTGGAAATAGGGCGAGTTTGCCGATCGGTTGGCCCCGGCCTTCGTCTGGAGGAGATCCGTCATGCCGTCCCCGTCATAATCGAGCAGCAGCAGCGGTCCGTCATCCAGCGGCGAGGCCGGCAGGGTGCCGACGGGGACAAAGCGTCCGCCGTTGCGGAACAGGATTTGCGCCGGACTTTTGCCCGTGCCGCCGAGCACCAGATCAAATTGGCCGTCGTTGTTGAGGTCACCCAGGGCCACGGCCGGCCCGAGCCGGTCGAAACGGGTCGAGACCAACGGCTGGTTTTCCATGTCGAAGCTTTCCGGCGAGGCCAGCGCTAGGCCCTTGGCTTGGCCGACTTCGACGAATTGCGGCGCAGGTGGCGGTGCAGGCGGGGGAGGGCGGACCGCACCCACGGGTTCCGTGATCGTGTAGCGGCGATCCGCCGCAAGGTTGGTGAAATCATGCCGGTGGCCGCTGGGCCAGTCGACCGTGAGCCTGTTGACAGTGCTCGCCCTGCCTAACCCGAAGTGCAGCCACGGCTCGCTGGTCGAAAAATAGCCACGGGCCGGATTCAGGTAGCGGACCTGGGTTCCTTGCTCGGTTTCAATGGTCACCTTTGCGCCCACGCCGAAGCGGTTGGAGACCGTGCCCTGCAGCGCGATGATCAGGCGATGACCGTCGGGGCTGTCGTTGCGGAGGACGGTCGGGTTGCCCTCATGGTTTGCAAAGACCACGTCCAGATCACCGTCGCCGTCGAAATCCCCGAAGCCCGCGCCGAAGCTCACGCCCTTTTGGTCCAGACCCCAGCGGGATCCGACTTCCTCAAATTGCAAATCGCCGGTGTTGCGGAAGGCGAGGTTGGTTTCCTCAAGCCGGGGACTGGAGCGCATGATCGCCATGCGCTCGGCGGGATTCTGGGCCAGGACCATGCGGTCGAGCAGGTCAACGTTCTGGTATTCGCGCACCATGCCGTTGGTGATGTGCAGATCCAGCCGGCCGTCGTTGTCGAGATCCTCGAAACGCACCGACCATGTCCAGTCGGTGGCGGACAACCCGCTCAGGTAGGCGGCCTCCAGGCAGCGCCCCGTCCCGGTGTTGAGGAAAAGTGCGTTGTGCGAGTATTGGGGGACCTCCGTCGACGCGGGTTCGACGGTGTTTGTCTGAAGATTGCGCGAGTAGGCCATGCCGCGGTGATCCTTTTCGTGGCTGGTCGCCGCCATGTCTGCGACCAGCACGTCGGGCCGGCCGTCGTTGTTGAGGTCCCCCCTGTCCGCGCCCATGGAGGAATAGGGCACGTGGGGCACGACGCTTTGGATGACGTCGGTGAAGGTGCCGTCGCGGTTGTTGTGGTAAAGCTTGTCCGGGGCGGCGAAGTCGTTCGCCACATACAGGTCGGGCCAGCCGTCGCCGTCATAGTCCCACACGGTGGTGGAGTGAGCCAGGTTTTCACCGGTGATGCCGGCGCGCTCGGTCACGTTCTCGAAGGTGCCGTCGCCGCGGTTGCGAAACAGGTAGTCGCGCTGGCCGTTGGGCGCCTTGATCGTGTCGAGCAGGCTGGTCTGGATGTAGACATCGAGCCAACCGTCGCGGTCGTAGTCGAAAAACACCCCCATCCCGCTCGCGTCCACCACCGCCAGGCCCCGGGCTTGGGCCTCTTCCCGGAAGGTGCCATTGCCTTGGTTGATGTACAGCTGGTTGGGGGCGTTGAACCGGCACACGTATAGGTCCAGCCAGCCGTCGTTGTTCACGTCGGCCCACGTGGCGCCCTGGGTCCAGTCGGCGCGGTCGGTTTTGGTCAGGTCGGCGGTGGTGGCCAATCCCGCGGCAAGGGTGACATCGGCAAATTTCCAGTCGCCGAGGTTGCGGAACAGGCGGCTCGGTCCGGTCTTGCTCACAACAAACACATCCGGCCGACCGTCGCGGTCGAAATCCGCGACCGCCACGCCGGTGCCGAGCGAGCCGTTGACGAGCTCCGTGTAGCGTCCGGCCCACATCTGGGGATCGTTGTAATGGTTTTCGCATCGGATGCCGGTCTGCTCCGCGGGTAGCGATGTGAACATCGTGCGGCCCGCCGGACCCGAACGGGGCGCGAACGTTGTTTCCGTGATATCGGGTTGGGCCGCGGACAGGATTGTCCAACAGCCAAGCGCGCACGCGATCCAGCCGGTCAGCTGGACCGGCTTCCTCCGGAAATGTCCGCCTGGCCTGAGGCAGGCGGCGGCGGAAGAGGGGTGGGGAGCGTTCATGACAAGGGCAGGTTGGCTCGATTCACCCATCGCGTCGATATCGCGATGGCAGCGTGGCGGGCGGACGTGGACACGGAAACGGGGCGGGGATGAAGAAGCCTGCGCGCAAGGCATCGGCGCAAGCTCATTGTTCCTTGGTCCGGTTTGGATTGGGTGTCCGGTCCGGTTTCTACCGTCCCAACTGCGATCGAAACTCGGGCGGCAGAAGATCCAGGGCGGTTTCCTGCAGTTTGGGATCGGTGAAGTCCAGGTGGAGCGTCCGGGCGAGGGCTAGCAGCCGGAACAGGGTGACCGGTCCGAGCGACCGGAGCCGCTCGGGGTCTGCCTCGCTCAGGCAGAACTCCAGCTGCGGGCGCGCCAACTCGGTGTGCTTGGTGAGGGCCAGCACCAGCGCGAGATTGGCCCGGCGTTCCCAAGGCAGGTCCTCGTCCCGTCCGTCGGCGACCGCGGGCAGCAATTCGGTCATGACCCGGTTGAGCATCAGGGTTTCTCCGCGGGCCAGGGCCACCTTGGCGCGCGCGATCATGGCGCCAGCGTCGGCGGCAAAGGATTTCTCCAGCGAGTCACCCACCGCCGCCGCGAGATCCAGCCGGCCGGTCTCCAAGAAATATTCGGCGAGCCGGCTCAATGCGATGGCGTTGCCCTGCGGTTCAACCACCTCGAAGACCGCGAGCGAATCCCGCTCCATGCCGGGGATCACGGGCATTTGGTACGCCACCGGACGCAGCCAGCGCGGCGGCAGCCACTGGCGGAGCAAGGCGACGAGCGAGTGCTCGGGGGTTTGCGAGCCGAGCTGGGCCAGCCGATCCAGCGAATCATCCCAGGACGGCAGCACGATGTATTGGATGCCGCGGCGCTGGATGAGCGCCTGGGCCTCGTCAGGCGAGGGCGTGCCCGCGATGCGGGCGGTGAGGGCCAGGCCGTCCTGGTTTCCCGGATAAGGCGAGGCCACGACGCGCAAGCCGCCGTAGTAGCACAATGAGGCCGAAAGAGCAGGCGGGGCGAAGGCGATGCTGCCGGGCTCCGCGCGTTCCCTCAGCCACTGGGCGAGATCGCGTTCGACGAGGGCCCGGGCTTCCGTCGGGGAAAGGGAGACATCGGCGGTGGAGCGCGGCCATGCCGCCACCACGCCGGGAAAGAGCAGCAGCACCAGTCCGCTGCGCCAGCCGATCGCGGCAAAACCGCCGGGCGTGGCGGCCGCCACCATGGCCAGCAGGCCGAGCAGCATGACGTCAACCATGCCCCACCAGCGGAGCTGCACGCTGCCCACGAGCAGAATCATGACCGTGCTCCCCAGCGCGAAGGCCAGGGCGGGACGCAGATCGGCCTTGCCCTTGATCAGGTGCCATGCGGCCGGGGCCAGCAACACGGGCAGCAGCGCCGCCACCAAGCCGATGCTCAGGCCGGCCGTCTTGAACCAGCTGATGAGGCCGGCGCGGCCGGTCAGCGCCGGATGACCGGGGCCGAAATCCACTCCGCCCGTACCCCCGTGATAAAGCAACCAGGCCAGCGGGCCGAGCAGGACCACCGCGCCCAGACCGAGCTTGAACCACGCGGAGCGGGGGGCCTGGCCGCGGGACAGGCCCGGGATGCGCACCAACATTTCGGCCGCGCCGATCCAGGCGAGAGCCAGCAGCGGATGATTGAGGCTGAGATTCAGTCCGGTCGCACCCCCCGTCCGTCCGTTGATCAGCCAGCCGATGATGGCCACGGCCGCGCCGCTCATCGCCCAGCTGCGCCAGGGCAATGGGCGGTCAGCGCCGCCGGGGAAGCGTTTGCCCAATCCGATCAGGGCGAGTCCACCGGCCATCACCGCACCGAGAGCCACGAGCTGGCTGCCGGCGTCCAACCAGAGGCCGAACCCACCGCACAGCCCGGCGCCGCCCAACCAGAGCCGGGCCGCGCGGTCGTTGCCTGATTGGCAACCGGCGAGCAGGAGCAGCACGGCCGTGAGGTTGGCCGCGAGAAAGAGTCCATGGTTGTCCGGCTGGCCGGGCGCGAAGACCTGCGCGTGGGCGAAGAGTGCGGCGATTCCCAGCGACAACAACCCTCCGGCGACGGCGCCGAAGCGCCACGCCACGAAGAGCCCCGCGCCGAGACAAAGCAGAATGTGCAGGGCGGGATCGGCGTGCAGCGCGGCTCGCTCCACCGCCAGCCCGGCGGGCTGGTTGCCCAGACGGAGCTCGATTTCCGCCACGAGGCGCAGCCACCAGCGGTAGGCGAGCGGTCCGTGGACGTCCCGGCCTTCGGGGGCGTTGTCGTAGTCGACGTGGGTCAACCGCCAGGCATCCGTCGCCATCATCTTCTGCACGTCCATGATCCCCGTCTGGCTGGAGGCACTGCCCGGTGGGAGCAGCAGGCTCCGCGTGCCGCGCTCGTAGCCCGTGGCCGAGGTCGCATCCACGGCCATGACGGGCGTCTGGCTGCTGACCTCCTCGATCCGGGTGATGCGTTGCGAGGCCACCAGGGCGATCCACCACGCCGACCCCAGCACCAATGCCAACCAGGCGAGGGCAGAGGGGCGAAAAAATCGATTCATCGGTTGGGTAGGGAAGGCGGAAAATACGTTTGGCGCCACCGGCTGGCAAGCGGAGTTTGCAGAGTCAAGCCTGCCTTGACCAAGGTGGCATTTGGGAATCACCTTTTCCCTGTTGCATGCCTCTCTTTCCACCCGGCGACGGCACCCCGAAGCTTCCTGCTCCTGGCTGAATCAGCGAGGCTGGGGCGTGCTGGGTTTTTTTCTGCTCGCGCTCGGAGTGGCGGCTGCCGAACCCATCGTCGACGAACCTCTGGCCCCGCGCAGCGAGGCTCGCGGGAAGACTCTGTTCACCGAGCTGCCGGCCGCGCAGACGGGACTGGTGGCGGAAAACAACTACGCCGATCCGCGCATGTGGACCGACCGCTATCAGGAACTCGTCTATGGTGCGATGGGGACGGGCGTGGCGGTGGGGGACTACGACGGGGACGGGCGGCCGGACGTCTTGGTGGTGAGCAAGACGGAGCGCAGCCGGTTGTACCGCAACCTGGGCAACTGGAAGTTTGAGGACGTGACAGCGAAGGCGGGGATCGAGGAACCGGGCAAGCCGGAGGGCTGGACGCAGGGAGCAGCGTGGGCCGACGTAAACAACGACGGGAAGCTGGACCTGTACCTGTGCCGGTTTGGGATGCCGAACCTGCTGTTCATCAACCAGGGTGACGGCACGTTTCGCGAGGAGGCGAAGGCCCGGGGCCTGGCGGTGGTGGATGCGTGCGGGCAGGCTGCGTTCTGTGACTATGACCGGGACGGCTGGCTGGACGTTTACGTGCAGACGAACCTGTTCGACGCCGTGAAAGCGCCCGGCGGCCAGAAGGATTATCTCTTCCACAACCGCGGTGACGGCACCTTCGAGAACGTGACGGTCACGGCGGGCATCGCCGGCGAGACGATGGGGCACTCGGCGGATTGGTGGGACTACGACGGCGACGGCTGGCCCGACCTCTATGTCGCCAATGATTTTGCCCCGCCTGATTCCCTCTACCGCAACAATCGCGACGGCACCTTCACGAATGTCATCCGTCAGGCGACCGAGCAGATCCCGCATTCCTCAATGGGCTCGGACT
>JBDKHE010000554.1:0-3340 GCA_039797805.1 Verrucomicrobiota bacterium | reverse complement strand
ACGTGTTCGACGTGGTGGTGAAGGTAGGGGGCGGTAGCGCCATGCGCATCGGCATGCAGGATGCCCTCGGGCGCGGCGCGCTCCTGCCGGGACAAATTCTGGTAGGAGCGCAGATCGAGCTCGTCTCGATCATCCTGCCTCCGGCGTTGGCCGCGCAGCCAGCCAGCGACCCTGTCGAAGTGGGGGTGTACGGAAAGGGCGAGGACGGCGAAGTCCTGCTGCTGGGATGGTTTCCCGCCGTGGCCTCCGGCCGCGAGTCCGTGGTTTCGTGGAGGCACGGGTTGACCCTCGACAATCGCCTGGATCCCGGACTGGCCACGAAGAACGAATACCTGAACGTGCAGATCGCGTTTCGGGTGGGGGGCAAGAAGCCTCGCGAGCTTTTGCGCATCCCATTGGCCGAGACCCTTCCCAAGCCGTGTTTGCAGTCCGTTTCGCTGGTGGCAGCAAAACGCTCCCGGGGCGAGTACGGGCGCGATCCGCGCGTCGCGGTGGCGTCGACCACCGCTGTGGCTCCACGGCACGTATCCGCCTTGAAGATGGAAGGGCTCTACGACGCCGCCCCACCGACGGATGCCAACTGGATCGAACAAGTCGATGCGACCATCGTTGTCACCGACCTCCATCCCGGCGCCGTGCTGGCACTGGAGGGGTTCGTGGGGTTCACCCCCACGGCCGCGGCCGAGTCCAAGTCGACTCCTGGCCACATGGTGGCGCGTCTGTTCGGGTGCCCGGTGCCCTCGTCGCCGCATCATCCCAGGGCGCTCACGCTGAAAGGGAGCGCCGCGGGGTTCCGCAACGAGATCCCCGTCGTGGGCATGGTGACCGAAGAGGCCTTCGCCAAGAAAGGGATCACGATCGACGGGGGCGAACGATTCCAGGACATTTTCCTGGTCTTGGCCTGCATGCGTACCGCCGTCAAGGGTGGGACCAAGGTCGTGCCCATGCGCCAATTGCTCCGGGTGTGGTTCACCGACGACGATGGCGCATCGGTCGAATTCACGAAGGATTTCCGGGAAGTGGTGTCGGTCGCCAAGCCCGCGGCCCTGGGAACCGGTGGTCTGGACCCTTCGGGGAAGCGCACGCGGGTGTTCAAGTCGCTAACCGTGAAGTACGACGACCGCCTGGCTGACCGCGTGGTGACGTTGGTTCCGGGACCAGGAGGGCTGCTGCTTGCCGACGTCGGGTTCTCCCTGAAGGAAGCCGTCGCCCGGCACATGTCCAGCTACAAGTCGCTGGTGGAGGTCGACAGGAAATGGGTCGCTGCCGGCGCGGACGTCATCCAGAACTACCTGGATCCGGACTCGACGGACAATACGGAGTGGCAAGGCCAGTTCATCCCCCTGGACAAGTACATGGAGCTCCCCGCCGACAAGGTCCGCAGCTTCATGGCTTCGATGGAGCGGATGTACCCGGGAATCGGGATCGTGGGAGAGCGATCGCCGCACGTGTTGACCGCCGCGAAGAGACTCGGCATGAACCCCGCCTACTGTCTGTGCCACCTGATGATCGAGTGGTGTTTCCTGTCCAAGGGCTTCGAAAGCGGCGGAAAGACCTACTACAACTTCTTCGGCATCGGCGCGAAGGATTCGGATCCCGCCAAGGGCGGAAAGGCCTACGCGGTGGAGCATGGCTGGGACAGCATCGAGAAGGCGCTGTCGGACGGTCTCGAATACGTGCGCAACGACTGGCTGGTGGTCAGGAAACGCCGCACCCTCTACGACATGCGCTGGAATATGGCCGCGATGCAGAAGGAGGTCTACGCCACGGGCGTGTCATGGGCCTGCGATGTGGGCATGCGGATGAGTCAAATTCTGACGCATTGCGGCGTCACCCAGGTGCCCACGCTGATCATGCCGCGCTTCAGGGCTTGAGGGATCCCGACGCGCGACCCTTTTCCCTCGAGCCCGCCGCACTTCCTTCCGTCATTGCATGAAGCTCTGAGCGACCGGCTTCCCTCTCCGCGATGCAGATCCGGAGTCATGCTATGGCGCTTATTGGGGCAGGAGTCGTTTTGCGGCGTTGAAGATTCTCAGCGAAATGGGTGGATTCTCGATTCCGGTATTGGTGAATTCCTTTTCTTCGAGCTTGTGGAGTTCTGCGATTTCTGGAGGCATCTGATAAAGATGGATGTTCCTGATGCGCAGATATCTCAGCTCGGAGAGATTCGACAGGCCGGTGAAAATTTCCTCGCTGCGCTGAAATGACTCGATGAATGTCATGTCTCTTTTGCGTGCGGGGAGATTCCTTCCGTCCAGGAATATTCTTGTGATGCGCCTCCTGTTTTCAATGGTGTCGACTTTCGCGAAGCTGCTGAAATCGAACTCTTCGTAGCCCATTTTCTCAGATGTGCCAGTGTATTTGATTTTTACGGTGTATCTGGCAATGTCTTGATGAACGATGGCGTCTGACGAAACGTGGAGTCGATTTCACCACATGCCAAATGTGCCTGATGAGACGCTCCAAGCGGGCGATGGCGATTGCCAATGATTTCGAAACTATCAAGTGAGGTTGGTGTTGCGCAGTAAACGCGGAGTTTGGAAGCGGGGTAGTTGGGGCGACGGCTAAAAATGCTTTTGTACTGGCGCGCGTCGATGTCGATCAGGTTGGAAAAACACTTGCGGCCAAACCTGACGGTTCCGTCACACAGACGCATGGGATATCCGCCCCAGTAAGGCTGAAAATGCGTTTCGGCTGGGAAGCGGCTCATGATGTCCTTCTTGCGGACGCGCTTACCGCAAACGGTCACGATTGTGCGAACTTCGCTCATGAGGTATGTACAAGAGTCATCGCTCCATTGTGCATACTCCCAAGATAAAATTCGATTAGGATCTGGTTTGCGTTGTTTTCCAAACAAGATCGGGTCAAGCCGTATGGCGTCGCCCATATGCGGATAAAAAAAGAGTCGTTCCCCGTTGGATGCCGAAACGCCATGCCTCGAGCAGTCGACCTCGAGAGCAAAGTATGGGCTGATCTGCATGCTCCGGGTCAAATCTCCATGATTCGAGTTAATCGGGTGGCCGCAAACCGAGTCCTCAGGTACCGGAGTCAATCTCCCATTGGCAAGGAGAAGAAATGTGGACCTAAAATATGTGTTTTGATTGCTGATTGGGAAATGAAACCTGGTGAACTTAATGTACTGCTTGTCGTCCATCTCGATGATGACGTCGCCAAAATAATCCCATCGCTGAATGGTGGCGATTTGGAACCACTTGTTTGTTCTTCGGCTCAAGTACTTGAAACGTTCATGTGAATATATTTGAGAGGAAAAATAGGGGTCATCTTCTTGCCGGCGGGTGAGCTCTTCAAGTTCAGAGCCTATAATTGGTCTCGTTTTATA
>JBDKHE010000553.1:0-3461 GCA_039797805.1 Verrucomicrobiota bacterium | reverse complement strand
ACGACGTAAGGCGCGACCACCCGCTGGGCCAGATCGTTGAGCAGTTGCAACCGCTCGGCCGCGGAAGCCGCTGCGGCGATGCGGGCCTCCGACTCGCTCGCGCCCTTCAACACCACCGCGCCGAGGATCAGCGGACTGAGCGCCCCGGCCACCTTGTTGCAGATGCCCATGATGCTGATCCGGCTGGCTGCGCTCTCGAGTGGTCCGATCACCGAGATGTAGGGATTCGCCGCTGTCTGCAGCAAGGCCAGCCCCATGCCCTGCACAAAAAGTCCGGTCAGGAAGAGTCCGAAATTGCGCGCCGCGGCTGCAGGCACAAACACCAGCGCACCGATCGCCATGATCGCAAGACCAAGCGACATGCCATTCTTCAGGCCGGTGCGTTTCAGGATGAACGAAGAGGGAATCGCGAGGAAGAAGTAGGCCATGTAGAACGCGAACGTCACGAGCAAGGCCTGTGCGTCAGTCTGCAGATCGCAGGCCAGCTTCAGAAACGGGATCAGGGTGCCATTCAGCCAGGTGACGAATCCGAAGATGAAAAACAAAGCCCCGATGATACCAATCGAGAGCACATAGGAGCCGCGCGAAGTGTTGGGCGTGGAGGGATGGGACATGGGGAGAAAGCGATCGTGGGGTGATTAGAGCTTGGGCGCGGCGGCCGCCTCAATCAGGCGACGGATCGAGGGCATGAATGGCAGTTCCACCGCGGCGTGAGGTTGCGCGATCCGCTTCAGTTCCGCCAGACGGCCGGCCGCCCAGTCTGCGGACGGTGGTTGCCCACCGGCGAGAACCCCGAGCGCATCCTGTCCGATGCCGCCAGCCTCCCGCATGGCGTCAAGCAAGGGCCCAATTTCCTGCAGGCGCGGCGAACGCGACACCACCCCCTGTTGCAACCTTCGCGCCAGCTCCATCCAGCTGGCCAGCTGCCCTTCCACCACCGCGACAGCCTCCGGGGAGTGCGGATTCTTCAGCAGTCCATCAACCGCGTCCTTGAACCGGCGGGCCGGCTCGCTGTCCGCCCGGGCACAATCCACCACTCCGGTCAACGGCGTGAACTGCGTCGCCGCGGGCTGCTGTTGCCCGCGCTGATAGACCTTCACCGGCTCCACGAGATCAACGAAAGCGCGCAGATCATCCAGTTCCGCCGGGGAAACGGGCACGCCGGCCAGCCGCCGCAGCGCCGAGTCGAGGTAGCTCACATGCCCCAGTCCGGCCTCCTCCAATCGCTGGCTGACGCTTTTCAACCGCCGGTACATCTCCGGGACATCGCGCACGGAGGCGTCCGACCAGAGCCGCTCGGCGATCGCGGCCGTGCGCGGCCAGATGCGCGAATCAATCGTTTCCGGACTCACCCACTCCGACCACATCGTCGCTTCGCCACCCAGCACGAGGCTTTGTTGCGCCGGAGTCAGGCGCGAACCGGGCGGGATCGGATCGTTGAGGTAGTGATCCGCCGTCGGGTGCATGAGATCGATGTAGTAGCCGTTCGACAGGATCGTCGCAAAGCCGCGGGCCGTGGCCTCGGCAATGCCTTCCGGTCCCCGCCAGGAATGCACCACGCTGCCGGCCGGCAGATCGGGATGCAGAATCTCGTCCCAACCCACCAGTCGCTTGCCGTGCCGGACGAGGATGGCGTTGACGCGGGTGTTGAACCAGGCGTGCAGACCGGCGTTGTCCTTCAGCTGATGCTCGCGAATGAAGGCCTGGATCTTCGCATTGGCCGACCAGTGCACCCCATTGTTCTCATCTCCGCCGATGTGCAGATAAGGATCGGGAAAAAGCGCCGCCATCTCTCCCAGGAATCCTTCCAGCAGGCGATAGGTCTCCTCGTTCGTCGGATCGAGCACTGGATTGAAGATGCCCCACTTCCGCTCAATGACATACGGTCCGGGCGCACTGCCCAGCTCGGGATAACCCACCAACCAGCTCGTGGCATGGCCCGGCATGTCAAACTCCGGGACTACCCGGATGCCTCGGTCCGCTGCGTAGGCGATCAGCTCCCGCATTTCATCCTGGGTGAAGTAATTGCCGTCCGAACCCTGCTCGTGCAACCGCGGGAAGGTTTTGCTCTCGATGCGGAATCCCTGGTCCTCGGTCAGGTGGATATGGAGGACATTGAGCTTCACCAAGGCCATCGCGTCGAGGTTGCGCTTGATCACCGGCAGCGGCTGCCAGTGACGGCACACATCGATCATCAAACCGCGCCAAGCAAAACGCGGCCGGTCTTCGATCGTGACCGCCGGCAGGTGCCAGCCCGAGGCATCACCCTGCAGCCACTGCTGCAACGTCGCCAGCCCATGCAACACCCCGCGTCCGGTGGCCGCGCGCAAGCGCACCTGTTCCGGAGTCACAATCAGCGTGTAGCTCTCGTCCTCACCCAGTTGGGGAAACTCGGCGACATCCTTCGCGCATTCGATCACCAGTCCGGCCGAAGAGACATCGGCCGCCGGCAGGTAGTCCCCGCTGCTGTTTCGGGAAAACTCCAGACCGCTGCGCTCTTCCCACGCCCGCAAGGTCCGGCTCACCGCGCGGGTGAGCCGGTCGTCTTGCCCGGTTGCGAACCCCACGCGGAAGCCTGGCGTGAGCCGGAACACCCCGGCTTCGCGCTGCAGGCTCACGGGCAGGGGCATCAGGTCGGGATCAGCGGAGGAGGACATGAGAATGGTCGGGGCAAAGAGCATCCCGCAAGCGAGGCATAGTCGGCTGAACCAGTGCGCGGGCATGCTAGAGCCGGGCCTTTTGGATGAATTCATGGATGGGGTAACGTTTGAACGCTTCGATGGCTTCGTATTCTGCGAGACCGAATCCGTTGTACGCTTCGGCAAGCTGGCGCGCCCGGTCTTCCGACCTTTGCCAAAATTCGCGGCGGTCGTCACCCAGGAAGAGCGCCTGATCCTTCTGGGATTCATGGCGGAAAATCGCGCGACGCCGGCGCAGCACCTCATCGGGGCTGAGGGGGACCGCCAGATCAATCTCGTCCGGGGCCCAGGCGGCCCAGGCTCCCCGATAAAGCCAAAGTTCGGTCTCCGCCACCCAGGCCTCGCGGGCACAGAGCCGCAGGGCCTCCCTGAGCGCAACCAGGCACAGCCGGTGCGTGCCGTGCGGGTCCTCCAGATCGCCCGCCGCATAGATCAAATGCGGCTTTCTGGCCTGCAGCAGGTGCGCCATCCGCTCACCATCCGCCGCACCCAGTTGGCGCGGACGGTTTTCATAAAATGGCAGATCCAGGAAGTGCAGCCGCTCGGGCGGAATCCCGCAAACCCGCGCTGCCGCCCTCGCCTCCAACCGGCGTACGAGTCCCTTCAATCGCGACAACTCCGGCAACCCGGGGAGCGGTTGCTGCATTTCAAAGGCGCGACACCAGGCTTCGATTTCCGTCCCCTGACCCGCGGGCACCAAACCGGCGTCCCGCGCGAAGAGCAGCGCGCGCCAGAGACTTTCGTCCGAGACTGCGCCGGCCC
>JBDKHE010000552.1:0-4394 GCA_039797805.1 Verrucomicrobiota bacterium | reverse complement strand
CGACTCGACGAAACTTATGGCGATCAGGGCGAGGGCATCGCGCGCGCCACCCGGCTCGCCAACCTGATCCGCGAATACCCCCTCGAGATCGCCGAACGCGTGCCGTACCTCTGGCTAAAGGAAGATTCCGCCGCCTACCAGCTGGTACTGGATCAGCTGCGCCCGGACAACCTGCTGGCCATTTTGGTCGCCATGGGAGTGAAGACCGACCTCACCGAAAAATACTACGGCACGAAATACAGTTACCATGAGGACGCGGGCGCCGCCTACGCCGCCCTCCAGCATCCTCCGGCCGTCGCCTCGATCCAGCTGCCCAAGCCCAATCCCTTCATTCCCGCCACCGCCAAAGTGCTGCCGGTCGAGCCCGTACAGCTGATCAATGATCCGGCTCTCAGCCTGTATTATGCTCAGGACGTGGAGTTCCAGCGTCCCATGGTCGCCGAGATCTACCGCTTCCGCCTGCCCCGGAACATGGCCTCGCTGGAGAACGCCGTGTTGCTCAAGTTCTACGAAGCCTGCGTCAACGAATCGCTCAACGAGATCACCTATCCGGCGACGCTGGCCGGTCTGGCCTTCACCTTCACCGCCGACCTCGAAGGCGTGAAGATGACCCTCAGCGGCTATGATGCCTCGATGGATCGTTTGCGCGATGCCGTCACCGCCCACATTGTCGACTTTCAGCTGTCGCCCGAACGGTTCGCGGCGCTCAAGGACCGCCTCGTGCGCGCCCTCGCCAGTTTTCCACGCAGCGATGCCTACCAGATCGTCCGCGAAAGCAAGACGGCCGCTGTGCGGGAATTCTTCTATCCCAACGCCGAGCTGCTCCCCGCCGCCCAGGACATGACCCTCGCCGCGGTCCAGGCCTTCGCCCACCGGCTGTTTGCGCGCGGCAAACTCGAGGCGCTCGTCTATGGCAACGTCACCGGCGGGCAGGCCGTGGCCGCGGCCCGGAAATTCAGCGCCACCCTCAAGACGGCTCCCGTGGCCGACACCGAGCTGTTGCGTCGCCGCCTGCTGGTCACGAAGCCGGGCGACGTCGTGCAGCAGACCGAAAAACTCGTGGGCAACAACTCCGCCTACTGGAGCGAACGCATTTTGGGAACCGACACCCCCGAGATGCGGGCCGCCACGCTGGCCCTCTCGAACTTTGTCGACGAGCCCTACTACGGCTCGATGCGCACCCACCAGCAGCTCGGGTACATCGTGTGGGGCGGCGCGGCCAGCGATGAGCAGACGCTGTTCGCCTACTTCATCATCCAATCCGGCGATCATCCGGCCGACGAGCTGGCCGCCCGGTCGGATGAATTCATCGTCACGCTGCCGGACCAGCTGGCGGCTTTGCCGGACGATCAGTGGGCGACCCTCATCGGTGGCGTCCGCGCCCAGCTTGAGGAAAAGGACAAGACCATCGCGGAGCGCGGCGCCCGGCTCTTCGATCTCGCGTACAAATATTCGGCCGACTGGAACCGCCGTGATGCCACGCTTGCCGCCCTTGACCAGCTGACCAAGGCCCGGGCCGTCGAGATACTCCGCACCGCCCTGTCCCCCTCGACCCAGCAGCTCCGCGCCTTCCTCGGCTTTGCCCGCCAGCACGAGGCGAAGACGCCGACCGCCCCGACCTTCACCGACCGCGAAGCTTGGAAAAAGACCCAGAAGTTTGAGTGAACACTTTCGGGATCGCGGATCGACTGGCGCCATCCCGATCCGATCAGTCAGGGTGGACCGGTTAGCTCCCGGCCCACCACTGCTCGCACCAAGTACACTTTCTACGCTTTGGCTGCTCGCTGGCTAATAGGCTCGCTGCAGTCGCGCCGACTGGCCACTTCCCGCTTGTCTACAGGAGGACGCCTTGTGTCATAAACCGATGCGCCGTCGCTGTCGTAAACTTTTCCCCACTTTAGCCGGTTTTCTCGCCACGGGCATCCTGCTGGCCGCCGCGAGCACGGTTGATCCCCTGCGTCTGACCCACGACGTGGTCCCGGTCGCGCAAAGCGTCGCGCTGACCCTCGATCCGGCCCGGGATGACTACACCGGCCAGACCGTCATCGATCTGGTGGCCAACCAACCATTCACGAGCTTCCGGCTTCACGCGAAAGGACCTGCTTTCAACACCGCCACGCTCGTCAGTGGCGACGGCGAGGTCACCGAGCTCAACGCCGTGGTTTCTGTGGCGAAGCATGGCCTTGTGACCTTGTCCGCTCCGGGTGAACGGCCGGCCGGCAACTACAAGCTCACCATCCGCTTCACCGCCAAGTATGCGCGCGACGGCCTGGGCCTCTACAAGACCGTCAGCCGGGGCGACGATTATCTTTTCACCCAGTTCGAGGACCAGCATGCCCGCAAGGCCTTCCCTTGTTGGGATGAACCCTCCTTCAAGATCAACTGGCAGGTGACGCTCAAGGTGCCCGTCGCCCTGGAAGCCGTGAACAACGCCGCGGTCGCCTTCGAGACCCGCGACGGCGACTGGAAGACAATCGCCTTCGGCCGCACACCGCCGATGTCCAGCTACCTCGTCGCCCTGGCCGTCGGCCCGTTCGAATACTACCCCGTGCCCGGCCTCTCCGTGCCGGGCCGCATCATCACACCCAAAGGCCAGGCCGCACTCGCCGCCGAGGCGGCCCGCCTCACCCCGCCGATCCTGGCCCGCCTCGAGGAATATTTCGGCATCCCCTACCCTTACGCCAAGTACGACCAGCTCGCCGTGCCCGAGTATGTCTACGGCGCCATGGAGAATCCGGGCCTCGTTACCTTCACCGACCGGCTCCTCCTGATGGACCCGGAGAATCCCTCCTTCCGCCTGCGCCGCTATCTCGCCACGACCATCGCCCACGAGGCGGCTCACATGTGGTTCGGCGACCTGGTTACCATGGCCTGGTGGGATGACCTGTGGCTCAACGAATCCTTCGCAGATTGGATGGCCGGCCGGATCGTAGAGCACCAGTTCCCCGAATTCCGCGAACAACTGGCCGCCAGCCGGAGCGTCAAGCGGGCCATGGCGAGCGATGCGCTGCCCTCCATCACCGCCATCCGCCGCAAGGTCACGGCCGACACGGAGCTCCTCCAGCTGGCCGACGAGCTCACCTACAACAAGGGCAAGGGGATCATGACGATGGTCGAGAACTGGATCGGCCCCGCCCATTTCCGCGCGGCCATGCGCGCGTACTTCTTGAAGCACAGCTGGGGTAACACCCGGGCCGAGGACCTCTGGGCGGCCTTCAGCGCCACCTCAGGAAGCGACATCTCCAGCCTGCTCTCCGCCTTTATCCTGGAGCCCGGCGTCCCCCTGGTGTCGTTCAAGCTGGAACCCGACGGCAGACTCCGGCTCACCCAACAGCGCTTCCACAATCTCGGCGATCCGCCACTGCCCGGCCACTGGCAGATTCCGGTGGTCTTTTCCTGGTCCAAGGGAGGCGAAATCCATCGGGAACGCATTTTGCTCAAGGAGTCCACCCAGCTGATCGACCTTCCCGGACTGGCCGGCGCCGACTGGATTTATCCGAATGAGAACGAATCCGGCTATTACCGCTGGAGCCTCTCGCCGGAACTCAATGCCCGCCTGGCCGGCAGGACCGCCGCGCTCAGTCCCATTGAAAAGGTCGGCCTGCTCGACAACACCTCCGCCTTGTTCAACGCCGGTCTGATCGACGGCACCGACTACCTGACCTACATCACGGCCTTCGGCTCCGACCTCGATGCCGATGTGAACACCAGCGTGATCGGCAGCGTGACGGGGATCGAGGGAACCTTCCTGACCGACGAGACCCGCGCGGCCTACCACGCCTGGCGCGGAGCGATTCTCCAGCCCGTCCTGCGCCGCATCGGCCTGCAACCGGTCGCCGGGGAACCCGTCTATCACGGGCCGCTGCGCACCTCCCTCTACGCTGCCCTCGGCCGCGAGGCGGCAGATCCGACTGTGGTCGCCGAGTGTCGCCGGCTCACCAGCCTTTTTCTGCAGGACCCCGCTCTCGTTGATCCCGCCCTTCGCTCGACCGTCCTCTCCGTCACCGCATTCCACGGTGACGCCGCTTTCCTACAGGTGCTGCAAAACGCGTTTGAAAACGCCAAGACCCCGATCGTGCGCTCGGCCACGCTGGGCGCCCTCGGCGACGTCAACGACGCGAAGCTGGCCCGGATCGTCCTCGACTACTCGCTGACCCCGGCGGTCAACTCCACGGAATTCCTCACCATCCTCCTGAGCGTCGGCGCCAATCCGGCTCTCCGCGATCTGGCCATTGACTGGACCATCGGGCACTACGACGCCATCGCGGCCAAGGCGCCGCCGCAGTACACGGCCGGACTCATCCGCGTGGCTGCCGGCGGCGAACCGGCCCAGTTCAACCGGCTCCGCGACTTCCTGCTGGCTCCCGGTCGCAAGACCGAGTTCAGCGCCGTCA
>JBDKHE010000551.1:0-2999 GCA_039797805.1 Verrucomicrobiota bacterium | reverse complement strand
CGCTCTCCAAGGCCGAGGAGACCGCCGCCACCGCCGGTGGCTGGGCCGCGAGCCTGGCCGAGTTGCCCGAGATCCTCGCCACTGCCGACGTCGTCGCCAGTTCCACCTCGGCCCCCGGTTTTGTGCTGACCGAGGCGATGATCGCCACGGCCATGGATCGTCGGCCGGCGCGCCCCCTGTTTCTGATCGATCTCGCCCTCCCGCGCGACATCGATCCCGCCGCCAGCGAAGTGCCCAACGTCTTTGTCTACAACCTCGATGACCTCGCCAAGATCGCCGAGGGCAACCTGGCCCAGCGTGAGGCGGAGGTCGCCCGCTGCCACGCCATCCTCGCCGAGCGCACCGTCGCCCTCTGGCAACAGGTCGCGAGGAGTCTGGGCACCGCGGACTGACTTGTGGAGGCGGGGTGCCCTCACCCCCGCAGGAGTATCGCGCATCGACGTCCTTTTCCCTGCTCAGGTCTACATTCCCCGCTATGAATCCGTAACGATGCCTGTGAAACCCCGCGCTGATGCGCAACAGGGTCGCTTGCGGGGATGCCAAGGTGGGAGCGAGCTTGCTCGCGACATTCCACGTCCTGAGTCGCGAGCAAGCTCGCTCCCACAAATGCTGGCGCACCGACACGACGAAAGCCTGAACATCACCTGCGTGGATCACGCTCGCATTCATCCGACCGGGCTGAACCCGCCCCGACTCCACTCCCCCATTTCCAGAGACCTCAATCCTTCTTGCTGCGGCGTTTGGCGAGCATCGTCCGCCCGTAGTCGAGCGCGGCGGCCAGTTCGACCTTCTTGATCGGCTTGGTGACATAGTCATCCATGCCGGCGGCCAGGCATTGTTCGCGGTCACCCACCATGGCATTGGCCGTGAGTGCGATGATCCACGGCCGGGTCTTGGAACGGGGATTGGCCTCCACGAGGCGGCGGGCCACCTCCAAGCCGTCCATCTCCGGCATCTGCATATCGAGGAAAATGATGTCGTAGGCCTGCTTCTCCACGGCGGCGAGCACTTCCAATCCATTCCACACCACATCCGTGGTGTAGCCGATGTTTCGGAGCAGGTTGACGGCGACCTTCTGGTTGACCGCGTTGTCTTCCGCCAGCAGCAAACGCATCCCGGACGCGGTCGAAGACACCGGGGCGACTTGCTGAGCCGGGGCGATTGCAGAGTCCGGCTTTTTCAGGGCGGACGCCATCGCTTCGAAGAGATTCACCGGCTTCAACGGCTTGTTGATGATTCCGGCCTTCAGCCCTTCCGTCGGTCGCTGTCCGAGGTCGGCAAGCAACAACATCGGAAGTTCTTCCGCCGGTCGCAGCTCCTGGATTTTGCGCGCCAGGGCGGATCCGTCCATGCCCGACATCTGGGCATCGATCAAAATCAGATCAAAGACCCGGCCGGCCTCCAGCTCGGCCAGCGCTTCCGCACCCGACTTCACCGCCCGGGGTTCCATCCCCCATTTGTGCGCGTAGCCGACCAAGAGGCGCAGGAAGGTGTCATTGTCGTCCACAAGCAAGACCCGGCGTCCGCCCAGACGTTCCCGCGCCATTTGCGGATCGGGACGCGGCGCGCCGCGCAGGGCGCCCAGTTTCACCGTGAAGTGGAACGTCGATCCCTTGCCGGGTTCGCTCTCGACCCACATGCGTCCGCCCATCAATTCGGACAACCGCTTGCTGATCGCGAGCCCCAGGCCCGTGCCGCCGTACTTGCGCGTCGTGGAGGCATCCACCTGGCTGAATGATTGGAACAGCCGGCTGATCCCCTCCGCGGAAATGCCGATGCCGGTATCCCGCACGGAAAAATGCAGGCCGACCGGGCCATCCGCCACCCGGACTTCATCCTCCGGCTCGATGCGCACCACCACCTCGCCCTTCTCGGTGAATTTGAGGGCATTGCCCACGAGGTTGAGCATGATCTGCCGCAGCCGGGTGATGTCGCCCCGCACCATGTCTGGGGTGCCCTCGGCGATCTCATACAGCAGATCGATCTTCTTCTCGGCAGCCCGCGTGGCCATCAGGTCAAAGGCTCCTTCTACGCAATCGCTCAGCGGGAAATCGGCCCGTTCCAGTTCCAGCCGGCCCGACTCGATCTTCGAGAAATCCAAAATGTCATTGATGATCGTGAGCAGGGCCTCGCCACTGAGCCGGATCGTCTCCGCAAAATCGCGCTGCTCGCGGTTGAGCGTGGTGTCGAGCAGGAGGCTGGTCATGCCGATGATGCCGTTCATCGGAGTCCGGATCTCATGGCTCATCGTCGCGAGGAACTTGCTCTTCGCGAGATTGGCCACGTTGGCTTCCACGACGGCCTGCTGGGCACGGTCCATGGCCTGCTCGATCTGGTCGTTGAGCGATTCGGAACATTGCACGGCCCGCCGCATTTCCTCCTGGTGATGCTTGCGTTCGGTGATGTCGGCGACCGTGAGCAACAGCTCACCCGTGATCACGTCGTCGGCCACACAGGTTTGCAGCGTGAATTCGCGCCACACCATATTCTCACCCAACTGGCACCGCAGTTCCATGGCGATCGGCACCACCGGGCCCGTCCTGATCTGCGCCAGGCTCGCGGCCAAGGTCGGTTGATCCTCCGGCACCACGAGGGCCATGATCGCGGGCAGGGAAACCTCCTGTTCCATGGTCAGACCCAGCAAACGGGCGAACGCACGGTTGCGCCAGACCGGCTGCTCGGGATCTGCCGACTGCCAGTAGACGCCCAGCGGGAGATTGCTCATCACACTGGTCAGGAAAATGTCCCTGTTCACAGGTAACGACCGGGGTAACGGTGGTGACCAGCCGGTTGGCCCACGGGCTGTGGAAATCGCATCCATGTTTGTTCCCTTGGCCTATCGTCACTTACGGTCGAAACCGTAGCGATTTTACAAATCTTGCAACCTTCTCAGCATCCACTCCACCACCGAACTGTTGCTGGGCTGACTGAGCAGAGCCCGCAAACGGGCCGCCTGGGCCGCGGTTTGGGCGATTCTCGCGGGGTTCTCGAGGCAATCG
>JBDKHE010000550.1:0-7126 GCA_039797805.1 Verrucomicrobiota bacterium | reverse complement strand
GCAACGGCACACCCCCCGCCCTGTCGGGCACCGGTTCGACTTGGCTCACGGCCTAGGCCCTCTTCATCCGGAACCATGCAGTAGGACCGGACATTGTCTCGAGCTCCTTGGTGGACGGGCACGTCCCTGTGCCCGTTTGCGGACCTTTACGTTTCCACGACAGACAACGCCGGCAGAGGGACCTGCCGGCCCACCTGACTAATACCAACCGCGATAAGTCTGAGCTGGTCTCCTGCGGTTGAAACCGGAACTCCCTGCTAGGCTGAATACTTGGTAATAAACTGCATTGCAGATGCGATTTTCCAGAAGCTGACCTCGGCGGTTATTAACTTACGCACGATTCTGATTCTTTGAACTGCATCGTTCCGGATTAACAAAGCGATCACACGAGCCTCACTAGCCCCCCGTCAGGCGCGCCGTGAAGTTTCCCCGTTCGCGTGTTTCGGGTCTTTCGGGGTGAAATCCGGCTGATTCTGTCCGGTTTCAGCCGGCCCCATTTCGGCCAACCCACTATTGCCAGACGCCAATATTCCCGCTCTCTCATATTTGCATGAAGGCTCCACGCCAGATTTCCGATGAAGGCATGATCTTGCTCGCCCACCGCTTTGCCGTGCTGGGCGACCCCGTCAGGCTCAAGCTCCTGCATGCCCTTTTCAGTGGGGAAAAAAGTGTGGGGGAGCTCGTTTCGCTCGCCGGTTCCACCCAGCCCAACGTCTCCCGCCATCTGCACAAACTGATGCAAAGCGGCACGGTCAGCCGCCGCAAGGAAGGCACCACCGTCTATTACGACATCGCCGATCCGACGTTGCTCAAACTGTGTGAACTCGTCTGCGGCAGCCTGGAGAAGCAGCTGAACGCCCAGGCCGGCACTTTCCGCCGCACGGCCTGACCTCTATTCCCAGACCGGCAGTACGCACCGGTCGCTCCGCCGGTTCACGGCCGCGGAAAAATCCGCCAACGCCCGCTGCATCACCGCAGAATCGCCGGAATGACACGTCAGGCAGGCACCCACGCTCAAAATGCGGCGTTGCTCCACCACGGTGAACGGCCGGAGATCCGTCCGCGTGGCGACTTCCCCCGTCCGATCCTGCAGGAATCCAATCCACGCATCCGCCGGCAGTCCGTCCGCCAGCCATGCCGCCATTTCAGGCGTGAACCGCCAGCGGCCGGTCGCGCCGGTGACTTCATAACTGAGCTGTCCCCGACCATAGCCTAGCGCCGAGGAACTGGCATGACACGACTGACAGTCCCGCGCCCGCCCGGCCGTGGTGTGCGGTGAGACCGGCGCGAACAGGCGATGAGACGTGTCCGGGGCGTCGCCCTTCCCTCCCTGGTTCAGGGTCAGAATCATCCCGGGAGCTACCGTCACCACGCGATTCCGGACGGCACTTGCGCCTCCGTCAGATTCCACCCTTACCCCCAACGCGGGCGGATCCGCGAAAAACTGTCCGGCCGTTTCCAACCAGGAGCAGGCCGTCTCCTTGCCGGCAAGGTGGTCCCAGCCGGGCGTCCGCGGCTCAGCTTGGGTGTGACACGACACGCACTGCGAAGCCCACGCGCTATGGCAGGTATTGCAGTCGAGACTGGCGTGTCCGGTGCCTGCGCGCGCGCAAGCCGCCGTGCGCGGCTTGGGTTGAAGGAGCGGACCCGCTTTCCGTGTCACCAGCTGCCTCGTTCCCTTCGCATCCACGAAAACATTGGGCAACACCGCCCGGCCGGAGGTGGTGACGACGAACCGCCGACCCGGGGCGATCAGTCCGCGCAAGGTCACGATCTTCTGCGTCTCCGCGTCGAGCTCCGCCAAGGACCGGGTAACCGGCGCCCCGTCCGCATGACAATCGATGCACGCCACGGTCGTGGCATTCTCCTCATGCGCATGCGCCCTCCCGTCACCCATCACCTCGGTGGCAACATGGCAGTCCGTACAGGCCATGCCCTTGGTGAAATGGACGTCGGCCGGCATTTTCTCAAAGACGCGGCCATCAGGCAGCACCCGATGATCTTCCCGAGCCTCCGGCGTTTTCGGGATGTTCGCTTCCTGCAGCAGCGTTTCATGCCACCCTTCGTAGTTGGTCGAGATCCGGCCCGAGCGACTGTGGCAGCCAAAGCAGGCCTGGTCCGGCACCTGCAACGAAATCATCGGATGCGCCTGGCGCGCCAACGGCGCCAGACCTGGCTTGTCCCGACGGACCAGCTCTTCTCGCGCTCTGGCACCGTAGTCCAGATGGCAGGCCGAGCAACCGCCACCCCGCGACAACTCATCCTGAGGTCCGGGCACGAGCTTGTCGTTCCCGAGATGACACGATGCGCACAAGGTACGCAGGTGGGTGTCGGCCGGCGAGTGGCCGATCTGGCTGATGACGTACGGCCGGTTGAGATCCGGGTTCTCACCGAACACATGTTTATCGACGGCCACCACGCCGCTCATGGTGTTCATGAGTGAATGCTTCACCCGCTCCCCGATATCGCCATGACAGCCCGCCGTCGCACAGGTCTGGCTCACTAGCGAGAGATTGCCCGGTGTTCGCGTCATGCCGGCATGCGCGCCCTGAGCATCGCGGGCAAGCCGGTTGCCCAGATGGCAGGCGGCGCAGCCAATGGCCGCCGGTTCATGCGCGGGGGCAAAGCCGGTCATCTGGTCGTGACAGCTCAGGCAACTCTCCGGCTGTCCGCCAATCAGCGGCAGCGGCGGCGAGTCCGGGCGCAGCCGCAGCACTAGCACACCCGCCATGATCCCGCCCACCAAGGCGGACACGAGCAGTGCCCCCCTGTACAGCCGCGGCCGAATCCGCGCGGCGAGGGAGCGGGCGGCGGGCACAGACATGGCGGGTTTCCTCAGGAGTCCAGCGAGCGGGTGGGACGGAGGATCCCGTCGCTGAGGATGCGGGCGCGCAACCCGCCGCGCCCACGCATCCAGACATTCGCACCCGGGCCCAGCGCGCGATCCATCCAGTAGCAAGGGCGACACTCTTCCGTGCCGAAGAATCGAACGCCCTGGAGGGCAAACTCGACACCGACGAGCACATTGAGATCAACCCCGGTGACCAGAACGTTGCGCCGGGCCGCTTCAGGCCGTGCATCCAGCAGGCCCAGCTCGCGTTGCAACGCGGCGAAAACATCCAGGGAGAAGAAGGTGATCTGCCCGTTGTAATCCGGCTTGTAGTCGAAGAAGCGGTCCCCGCGCACGCCTCGGCCGGCCACACATTCCAAGGCCGCCACGGGCAGCATCGGGTGCTTCCCGGCCGGGCCACCGTGATGGCCGAAGAAATTGTGTCCGGGCGACAGGAACAGACCCTGAATGGTCAGGGTCGTCGCGGTCGGGGACACGGTCTCGGCCATGGTGGACATCAGCACCCTTCCTTTTTTCTCTTCTTTACCGGACGGCTGGCGTCCGGCGCCACCGTCGTCGCCGGCAGCTTGAGTTGCGGAAGCGCGGGCGCCGCGGTTTCCAGGCTGACGCTGCCGGCCCCCCGGGGCGCACCGCCGAAGAATTTGGCCACCGCTGACCGTTTGGCGAATGCGATCTGGTCCGCGGGCGCGGACCCTTCGGCCGGAGCCAGCGGATATAGCACGCTGTCCTTCCACGCATCCAGACCGCCCGCCAGCATCCCCGCCGAGGGAAAGCCGAGCGAGCGCAGGAGAAACCACGCCTGGGCCGCCTGCATCTCGCTGTCACTGTAGAAGACGATGCGTTCATTCCGCCGCGCAAAGTCCGGGGTAAGACTAGCGAGCGGGACGTTCATCGCCCCTGGAATGTGATAGGCGGCGTAGGCCGTCGCGTCGCGCACATCGATGAGCAGGTAATCGTTACGCCCCTGCACGATCCAGTCGGCCAGCTCGGCGGCCTCGACTCCCGCCGCCGCACTGCCGGCGTCCAACGCCAGCTGCTTGGTGTCGATGCGGGCGAAGGCCGTGCGGTACGGGCTGCCCGCCAGCAACGCGATCACCCCGAGACCCGTCAGGCCGAAAGCGAAGCCCCGCACCGGCGTAAGCTTGCGCACCGGCTCAGTCAGATCGCCGGGTCCGGGCAGCTTGTGACCGATCAGCTTCTCCGCCCATTCCGCCGCGAGGAAGGCGACGAAGGCCATCAGCACGACGGCAAAGACGAGGAACCCGTAGGAAATATCAAACACGCCCGCCAGAGTCACCTGACCGAGCGACGTGAGCTTGGTGTAGGTTTCGATGTACGGATAGATTTCGGCAAACCCGACGAGCCCACCCATCATGCCCGCTAGAAAGACCATGCCATCAACCCGTCCGGTGGCGGCCGAAACGCACGAGGTGCCCGGACAATAGCCGCCGATGATAAAGCCCGCCCCGAGGATCAGTCCGCCGATGATCTGCGGTCCGAGGAAGGTGGGCGTCAGGTAGATCAACGACACATCCAGCACGCCGAAGCGGCCGAGAAAGTACACGCCGAGCATCGCCGTGATGATGGCGGTGAACATGACTTTGAACACGCGCAGTTCGCGGAAGTAGAACTGCGCCGCGAGCACGCGGGCGTTGCCGAAGCCGGCCCGCTCCAGGACAAAACCGAACGCGATGCCGGTCACGAAGGCGACCACGAGGGACATCTCATCGCCAAACATGCCGTATTTGTAGAAGGGCGCGATCATAGCCAGGCCCTCCGGAAGAACCAGGCGAGGCCGTAAGCCCCGCCAAAGACGCACAACATGAAGGCCCAGCTGCCCACGTTGAGCAGCGCGCCGCCGGACAGCGCCTGACCGCTCGTGCAGCCGAGCGCGAGCTTGGCACCGATGCCCATGAGGGCTCCGCCGATCGCGGCAAACACCAGGCGGCGCGGGTTGCTGATGCGCGGCCCCTTCTCGATCCGGACCTTGAGGCGGTTGGCCAGGGCCCCGGAAAGAAAGCCACCGGCAAACACCCCCAGCACCTCGAACACGAGCCAGTCCTTCAGCGGATTGGTCGTCCCGTCACCGAGATACCCGGCGTAGAACGCATTGCCTTCCGCGTGGGCCGGCGCGACCGCGTGCACCCCCGTCGACAGCGCCGTGGTGAAGGCACCCGAGGCACCCAGGCCACGGCCCATGAAGACGAAGGCAGCCAGCAGCACGAGACCGAGCAAAAAGCCGGCCAGGTAGGGATTCATGAAGGGCCTTTCGGCCGGAGACGTTTGCGGAGGTGAAGACATGGCGGGATGGAGTTGAAGGTTGGAGTTCAGGGCAGGACCGACGACCAGTGGCTGGCCTGGCCGGCGGCGACGATGACGAAGCGCAGCACGAGCCCGCCGCACAACACGAGGACCGACGGCGCGATCGTGTGCCGGATACGATGGAGGAGTTCGAGGTGCTGGAGGAGCAGCGGCAGGAGAATGCCCAGGCCGATCACGCAGACCCAGAACACGGCCGCATAAGGCCCGTGCAGGAGCAATCCCGCCGCTTCCTGATGGACAGCGGTTGAGGTCAGGTGCCCGATCAGCAGCAGCCCCAACAACGCGAGCTCGATGGTCAGGAAACTGTTGTCCGCCTGCGCCAGGGTCGGCGCGATGCGCTTGTCCAGTGGCCCGGCTTGCGACCAACGCGCCACCATCGAAAGCAGAAAGTCGGCAAACTCCGGCAGCTCTTCACCGCGGGTCGTCAGGACCAAAATCCCGTGTAGCAACGCCGCGGCCGTCGAAAGCCCTGAAAAGAGAAACAGGGGCCCGAGCACCGCACTGTTCCAAAGCGGCCGGGCGCCGAGCGCCCCCAGCAGGACCCCTGTGTAAATTCCCAACGCGAGACCCAGAACAATGTTGGCCAGCCCCGTGCCGACGATGATGCGTGGGCGCGCCAGCATGAAGTCGCTGATTCTCACCAGCACGGGAAAGCGCCGGGAGAGGGAGGGAATCGCCTCCGGCAGATGCGCGAGCGCATTGGCCAGCAACGCGGGATAGACCAGCAAGAGAATCCACGACCCCCAAGACATCGGCGAGGTCGGCTCAAAGGTGAGGTAGAGCCGCCAGACATGGACCTTGTGGCTGAGGTCGAGAAACAGCGCGAGCATGCCGAGGCTGAGCAACGAGAGGCCGGCGAGTGGACCCACGGTGCAGCAGACCAAGGCCTGCCGGGCATTTGGCCGCATGATCAGGAGCCGGACCCCGGCGATGATCATCAGGCCGGCCACCAAGCCGCCGAGGAAGAGATAGACAGGAATCTCCCAGCCCCAGACATGCATCGAGGGATCGATGCCGGGATTGTGACGGTAGAGAGTGTACTCAGTCATGGGATCAGGCGGTTCAGGACAAATAGTAGATGCGCGGCTTCGTTCCGGCCTCGGGAAGGAGCGTGTGGGCGGGACGGGAGACGAGCAACTGGCTCACCTCGCTGGACGGATCGTCGGCATCGCCGAAATGCATGCAGCGGGTCGGGCAGACCGAGACGCAGGCAGGGGCCTGGCCCTTTTCGACGCGATGAATGCAGAAGGTGCACTTGTCCGCATAGCCGTCGGGATGGATGAAGCGGGCGTCATACGGACAGGCGGCGAGACAGGCCTTGCAACCGATACATTCGTCCTTGTTGACGAGCACCACCCCACCCCGTTCGTGAATATGGCTGGCCCCGGTCGGGCAGCAGGACACGCACGGCGGGTTGGCGCAGTGGTTGCAGCGCTCGGTGCGGATTTCCAGGCTGGTGGTCGGAAACTTGCCACGCACGGTCTCCGTGATCCAGTCGCGGTTGTAGCCCTCGGGCACGTTGTTCTCCGTCTTGCAGGCGACGACGCAGTCCATGCAGCCGACGCAGCGGCGAGTATCGATGACCATGATGTAGCGTGACATGGTTCAGGCCTCCGGTTCGATGGTGACAAAGTTGACGTTCATGCCCGTGCCGCCCATCAGCGGGTCGGTCTTGTAACGGGTGACGAGGTGCGCATCGCTCGCACCCTTGCCGTAGGCGTGGCGCAGGCCGCGCGCGGTGTGGCCGAAGCCGTGCACCATGTAGACGCAATCCGGACGGATGCGCTCGGTGGCCTTCACCTTGACGCGGTTGCTCACGACGCCGTCCTGGTTGCGGAGGCGGACATAGTCGTCGCTCTTGAGCCCGAGGCGGCTGGCGGCGGTGTGGTTGAGCCACACGGCGTTCTCGCTCATCAGGTCGGAAAGCAGCCGGTTCGAGTGGGTGCGGCTGAA
>JBDKHE010000549.1:0-3664 GCA_039797805.1 Verrucomicrobiota bacterium | reverse complement strand
CGACCGGCCTGCGCCGCCGCGACGCCGCGGGCGCGGGCGCGCTGGCGTGAATCCAACTTCTGGCCATACCACTTATCCGACCACTCGACGGCCCACTCCACCGGTTTGTCCGTGTGGCACTTGCTGCAGGCGTTGGGGATCCCGAGTTCCTTGGTGAGCAGCGGGTCGGGCTTGAGCCAGCCGTGGTCATGCCGCGGAGCGCGCTGCATATAGGTGGTCGTCGGCATGTGGCATGCGACGCAGGCGTTGCCGGCACTGCCGTCTGCGTGGTGTGAATGAGCCACCGGCTCGATGGGCACGGCCCGGGTGCCGTTGGGTTGGACCCGGCCGGGTGTGGCGTGGCACTGGAGGCAGAGCAGGTTGTTTGCCACGGGCAGGATCGTCCTGGTCGTATGTGGATCGTGGCAGTCCATGCACGTCACGCCCGCGTGCCCCATCCGGCTGAGCAGGACGGAGGTCCAATCAAAGTCCTCGTCGCGCTGCTGCCCGTCAGGCCAGAACACCCCGGACTCAACCGGCAGCGAGATCCGATAGTGATCATGGTAATTGTCGCCGGGCTGGGAATTGAGCGTGAGTTGTTCGTTGCGGGCGTGGCACGGTGCACAGGTCTGCATCATCTTCTGCCGGTCGCCATGGAAAGGTGCGGGGGATATGTCCTTCACCGCATTCTTGGTGCCATGCCCCGGCTTGGTCGGACCGTGGCACTGGATGCAACCGACACCGTGCTCGACCCAGGAAGAGTGATAGGTGTCGCTCGTGACATCGTAGTTTTTCTGGTAACCGGTCATGTGACACTGGGCGCACATCGAGTTCCAGTTCATGCCGCGGCCCGTCCAGTGACCCCACTCGCCCGGACGCCGCTCTTCCGTCCCGAACACATTGAACCACTCCCTTTTGACCGGATCATAGGCCAGTTCGTGCGGTTGCCAGCGTCCGCCGGGGGCCGGTAGCAGCGGTTGCCAGAGCGGCTTGCTCCCCAGCACCAACTCCGGTGTGGTGCCCGGGCCGACTCCCACCGGCGGCCGGAAAGCCGCCAAAGCCTTCGCGTCGCCAATCGGATGAACCGGTCGGTTGGCGCGCGCGTGGTCCGTCTCTCGCCACGCGTCGAAGATCGCGACGTGGCACTCGCGGCAGGTGCTTGAAGTTTGTTCGATCGCCTGCGCCACGGGACGCCCCTCAGAGCCGGCCGGGGTTACAGCCTTGTTTGGCGCGCAACCTGAAGCCGCAAGCATGATCGCGGCAGCCGGACCAAAATAACCGCCGAACTCCCGGCGAGACCGGAAGCGTATTTCTCGCCGCGCTCTTTGCGTCATTCTCAAGGCTCGAGATTGCAGCGGTCGGATTGCAGGCGGCATTTTCATCTCAGCAGTGGCTCTTGGGCCGGAGCAGCGTCCCGTTGGTTTACCCGTATCACTGGATCATTCCCGGGTTGCTGGTCACTTGCGGATTCACCCATAGCCTTCGGCTTCGATGCGGCGGTTTCATTGTTCCCGGAGCACGGCCGATGTCGTCGCCGCAAATGAAGGCGGAGCGGGGTTTGGTTGCTGAATCAAACAAACTCTGGCGCGCCAACCTAAAGTCTATTTGTTCGACGTAAATGGTATAAACTCCTGGGTTCCGGCGGTCAGGGCTGCGGACAGTGAGCGGCAAAGTGCGCCGCCGCCTCGCTGACCAGCCGGTTGGGATCCTCGGCGTAGGCCTTGCTGTCCGTCTCGATGGCCATGACCCCGCTCCAGCCGGTTTCCTTGATGGCGGCGAAGAGGCCCTCGTAATTGGCATCGCCCTCGCCAATCTTCGTGTCGACGGGCACGCGCTTGCCGTCCGCGGCCGTCTCGACGCGCTTGTCCTTGTAGTGAAGATCGAAAACCCGGTCGCCATAGTCGCGAAACACCTTGGCGGCATCGAAGCCCGCCGCGGTCACCCAACCGACATCGAGGCATACGCCGATGCGGTGATCACGCTCGGCGAGGATCTTCTTCACCGTCGCGGGGTCGCCATAGACTGTGCCAGTGCCGTGGTTGTGGATGGCGAGCCGGATGTCGTATTCCTTCACCAATTGCTCGAGGTTGTCCCACGCGGCAAAGTCCGGCGGCTCGACAATGATGAGGCTCATGCCCATGAGCCGCGCGAATTCGAAGAACCGGCGGTTGGCCTCCTTGTCCGTGCCCGGTTTCACCACGCCAAACGTGTAGGCGGTGATCCCCCGCTCGGCGAGTTGCGCCTTCTTGCGTAGGTTCTCCTCCTTCGGGGCGGCCGGGTCGAGGTGCCCGGGCATGAGCTGCAACTGCCTGATGCCATGGCGCGTGGCGAAGTCGACCACCTGGTCGAACTTCATGTTGCGGCAAGTCCAGGACTGGAGGCCGAGTTGGGGGCCGGCGGCCAGCAACGGCGCGACGGTAAGCAGGAGGGCGACGAACAAACGACGGATGGGGGGCATAAGGGTGTGGCGCTTCAATTCATCAGGGGCGGGAGCGTGGTGTAGCGTTCAGCAATTGGGCTAACTCTGATCGCGTCCGGTAGTTTAGGCGTCTGTCGCGCAAAAACAATCCACGCATTTTGGGGGAGGTGTGATACCAGTCACGAACTGGATTTGGACAAGGGGCGGTGCTTGTCGCCGCCCGCGGGCGTCCGCATGGGACGCCCCCTACAATAAGCCACAAAGGCCGACATGGTCGATCAACGGCTGGGGAAAATCAGGCGATGATCGCCTTCCGGGATGACATACCAGCGCCCGTATGTTTCGGACGCAGCGAGGGGCTTGCCATCCAACGAGACCTGCTGGCCGGCGGCCATGCCCACACTCGAGAGATCGAGCCGGGCCACCAGGCCCGGCGGCACCGTCGCGGAGAGTTCGACGCCTGATTCAGCAGTGGACCAGGCGACCCGCAAGTCGCCGTGTGGAGTAGGCAGCGTGGCGCTGATCTGCCGCAACGTCACGGGCCGGCGGCTAATGATCACCTCGCGCATCCCGGGCGCCACCGGCTCCAGGCCCGCCACCCAGCGGGTAAGCGCCATCGGCCAGGTGCCGCATTCTCCCTGGGCATCAGCCCGCGAGTTCCGCTCCCATTTGCCCCGGCGATTGGTGCGGTCGAGCTGCCAGTCCTCCCAGAGCGTGCCGTTGCCCACCGCCAGTTGCGGTCCGAAACGCGACTCGATCATTTTCAGGCCGTCGTCCGTGCGGCCGCTCTGGGCCAGCGCATAAAAGGTCCATTGCACGAACAGCGACGTGGTGGGCACGAGGTCGGGAGCGGGTCGGAGCAGTTGCGGGAGGATAACGGCGGTCTGCTCCGGGGTGGCGATGCGCGCCGCGACGGCGAGGGCATTGGCGTGCTCGGTGAAGCGGGTGGACTGGGCCCCGGCGACGAAGGCGTCGGCATAGAGGCCGCGCGTGGGATTCCAGAATTTCTCCCGCAAGGCGGCGCGCACGGCGACGGCGCGCGCCCGGCTGGGGGCCGCGTCGGTCTCGCCGAGCCAGCCGAGCGCCTGCGCGTAGTCGTCGAGGGCCAGCGCATAGAGCGCGTTGACGGAGAAATTGGCGCCGCGGCGGTCGAGGAAGGAATGATCAATCCAATACGGATACGGCGGATCGCTCATCAGGCGGTCGGGCCCCACCAGCTCGGCGAGGCGCGACATGGCGCGGCGCGCGGCCGGAAGCAGGCGGCGC
>JBDKHE010000548.1:0-3790 GCA_039797805.1 Verrucomicrobiota bacterium | reverse complement strand
CTACTCGTTGAAGGTCGGGCCCGATTTGAAACCACCAAAGCCCTGCTAAATGGGTATATGACCTATCTGAAACGAACCGCCAAACAAGATGGCCTCGCCCCATGAACATGATAGCCCAAATGGCCTCCTAACTCTTAACTCCTAACTCCTCCCCTCCTCCACCAGCATCAATACGCCGTCGGCGGCGGGCGCACTATCTGCCAGGCTGTCTTCAGCGTGATCTGTACGTCCAACAGGATGGACCAGTGGGCGATGTAGTAGAGGTCGAGCCGGATCCTCTCCTGCAATTGCGCGGGTGTCTTGATCTCGCCGCGAAACCCCTCGCTCTGCGCCAGTCCCGTGATACCCGGCTTGACCCAGTGCTTGGAACGGTACGAACGCACCTGACGCTCAAATTCCTCATCCAAGGTCGGCATGACCGGTCGTGGCCCGACAATGCTCATCTCACCGGTCAGCACGTTCCAAAACTGGGGAAATTCATCCAAGCTGTGCCGCCGCAGGAAACGCGCGAAAGGATAGACCCGCACATCTTCAGACGTGGCCTGCCGGCTCTCTCCCTGCGCATCAGGCGGAGTCAGATGCATCGAACGGAACTTCAACATGGGGAACTCCGCCCGCCCCTCCCCCGATCGCGACCGCACATGGAACAGGGGCCCCGGCGACTGCCAGCGCTGCACCAGCCACACCACCGCAATCAAGGGCGGCAGGAGCAACAAGACCACCGGCACCGCCACCAACAGGTCAAACAGGCGCTTCAGCCCCCGATTGATGGGCTCTTCCAGCGGTTCGTCGTGCAGCGTGAAGAAATGGTGTCCGCCTTCATCCGCCGACACCACCGGATGCCCCAGCACTTCCTCCACCTGATGATGCACCAGCAAGCGGCAACCTCGCGCCTGACACTGGTCGACAATCACGCGCGCCGCGGTCACATCGGCGGGGACCTCCAGCAGGACAACCTGTCCGATATTCCGCTCGGCCAGCACTTGCGGCAAGGAGGAGAGGTCCCCGACAGATGGCACCGATCCAGCGAGCGACGGCCCCGCGGGCGGGTCCAGGGTCATGAATCCGACGGGATGAAGCCCGAGGTGCAGGCGCTGCCGCAGCCATTCCTCCAGCATCGGCAGTGCCTTGTTCCGCCCTATGAAGAGCGTGGGAATCTGCGCCCCCTGACCAAAAAGCATGGCCGCCAGCCTCCTTGGTAGCCAGCGATGCATCCAGCCCAGCCCCAACCAGCTGAATAGGAGAAAGGTCCCCAGGAAAAGGCGGCTGATACTCCGGTCCTGCGTCGCAAACATCATCGTGAACACCGCCAAGGCCAGCAGGGCCACCTGTTGCAGGGCCAGCGCCGCCGCCTCAGAGCCCGAGAGACGGCTCAGTCGGGCCGACGCGGCCCGGAGCAGACTGCCCCCGGCCAGAAACCCGATCACCACACACAGAAAGTACGGCAACAGGTTGACCTCCCGGCTCAGTTTTACAACCGGCAAGTAGGTCATGATGAACTCCGCATAGAGCCAAAAAAACACCGAGATCGCCAGTAATTGGGCGGCGCCGTGCAACCTGACCAAACCCCGGTGACGATTCGTAAGCATGCGGTAACCTTTGCACAGTGCGGCACGTCCTAATCGCGGCAAGCCTCCGTTCGCAGCCCTTTCCCTGACTCGTCGTCAGCGAAAGAGTTGTCTGAACCGAAGAAAGGCCTCTCTATCCACACACCCATGGCTTCCTCCCGCCTCATTCCGACCCTGATCGTCACCACCCTGATTGCCGCCGCCGGCGGTGGATACTACTATTATCAGCAAAATCGGAACGCCGAACAGCCGCCGTCCTACAACACAGCAACGATCTCCAGGGGCAGCATCAAGCAGGTGGTGACCGCCACCGGCCAGCTGGATGCCGTCCTCTCCGTCGATGTCGGCAGCCAGATCTCGGGCCTGATCGTCAAGCTCCACGCCGATTTCAATACGGTGGTTAAGAAAGACCAGGTTATCGCCGAGATCGACCCGGCTACCTACCGTCAGAAATTGCGGCAAGCCGAGGCCGACCTCGCCTCCACCAAGGCCAGCAACCAGCTGCAAAAACTGAACACCGACCGCACCCGCGAGCTGTTCACCAAATCCCTGGTCACCCAGCAGGATCGCGATCAGGCGGAGGCGCTCCTCGCCCAGTCCAACGCCCAACTCCTCACCCGCCAGGCGGCCGTCGACAACGCAAACGTCGACCTGGCCCGCTGCACGATCCGATCCCCGATCGACGGCATCGTGATCTCCAAGCAGACCGAAGAGGGCAAGACCGTCGCCGCCAGCCTGAACGCCCCCACCCTTTTCACCATCGCCAACGATCTGGCCAAGATGCAGATCACCGCTGCCGTGGCCGAGGCCGATGTCGGCGCGGTCGAGGAAAACCAGGCTGTCACCTTCACGGTCGATGCTTTTCCCAACCGTAATTTCTCCGGTCGTGTCACGCAGGTCCGCAACGCCCCCAAGACCACCAGCAATGTCGTGACCTATGAGACCATCATCAGCGTCGACAACCGCGACCTCAAGCTGCGCCCCGGCATGACCGCCAATGTCTCCATCGTGGTCGCCAGCCGCGAGAACGCCTTGCGCCTGCCCAACGCCGCCCTCCGGGTACGCCTGCCGGAAGGCGTCCTGCCCAAGTCTGAAAACGCCGCCGCACCCAAACCAGCCGCCAGTCCCGCCCCGGCCGCTGCGGCCAGTGGTGGCGGTGGTGGCGGCGGTGAACGCCGCAACGGTGGTGGCGGCGGCGAAGGTGGCGGCCGTCGTGGCGGCGGCATGTTTGGCGGTGAAATGACCGCCGAACAGCGCGAAGCGATTCGCGGCATCCAGACCGAACTCGGCATCACCAGTCTCCGCGACGCCAGTCCTGAACAACGGGAACAGCTGCGCAAACTCTTGGTCGAGCGCGGCGTGATTGCCGCTCCGGCCGCCCCCGGCGAAACGGTCATCACCACGCGCACGGTTTACCGTCTCCCCAAGGGCAACAAACTGGCCACCCCCGAGCCCGTCTCCATCAAGGTGGGTATCACCGACGGCTCCACTTCCGAGGTCGTGTCCGGCCTCGAAGAGGGCGATGTGATCATCACCGGCATCGTGGTGACCTCGGCCGCCACCCCCGGCAGCCCGGCGGGCAACAGTCCTTTCGGCAGTGGTCGGCGCTTCTGAGCCAGCCATGTCTGCCGTCGTCCAGCTCCAGCAGATCCACAAGATCTACGATTCCGGCGAAGTGCCGGTCCACGCCGTGCGCGGGGTCACCCTCGACATCGCCGCCGGCGAGTTCGTCGCCGTCATGGGCTCGAGCGGCTCGGGCAAGTCCACATTGATGAACGTGCTCGGATGCCTCGACCGACCCACCAAGGGTCGGTATCTCCTGGACGGGACCGACGTGGCCGGACTCGACCGCAACGCCCTGGCGGACCTGCGCAACCAGAAACTCGGTTTCGTCTTCCAAGGCTTCAACCTGCTCTCCCGCACCACAGCCCTTGAGAATGTCGAGTTGCCCATGCTCTACGGCCGCCGTCACTACACGTCTCGCGAGATCAAGGAACGCGCCCTCAAAAGCCTGGGCATCGTCGGCCTCTCCAATCGCGCCGATCATTTTCCCAGCCAACTCTCCGGCGGCCAGCAACAGCGCGTCGCCATCGCCCGCGCCCTGATCAACGAGCCGCAGATCCTCCTCGCCGACGAGCCCACCGGTAATCTCGACTCCAAGACGTCGGTCGAAATCATGGGCGTCTTCCAGAAACTGAACGACGAAGGCATCACCATCGTCA
>JBDKHE010000547.1:0-3800 GCA_039797805.1 Verrucomicrobiota bacterium | reverse complement strand
TGGTTTCGACGATCTCCTTGTCCGGCCAGTCGATGCCGGTGGCGTTGGAGCAGTAGTCGAGGCGCAGGGCGTCGTCGTCGCGCAGGAAGGTGGCGATCTCCAGAGCCGTGGCGGCCTCGAGCAACAGGGAGTGTTCGGCGGCCGGACCGGGATTGGTCACCAGCTCGATCTTCGCCGCGGGGAAGCGGGCGAGGAGGCGGTCGCGGATCTGTTCGAGGGTTTCCATGGATCAGGCCTTGCGGGGTAGCGAAGGCGGCTGGAAGAGGGCGGGATTGCTAGGCGGCTCGAGGTCGCGGGCGCCGTAATCGGGAATGGGGAATTCGCCGGGATTCTCCGGGCGGAGATGCCGGGCCATGTCGGGCCCCGCGATGCGCTCGCCGCGGATTTTCGCCTGAAGCTGGGTGAGGCCATGGAGGAGGGCCTCGGGACGCGGCGGGCACCCGGGTATATAGATGTCGACCGGGATAAAACGGTCGATGCCCTTGAGGACGTTGTAACCCTGCTTGAAGGGACCGCCCGAGATGGCGCAGGCCCCCATGGCGATGCAGTACTTGGGTTCGGGCATCTGGTTCCAGAGGCGGACGACGAGCGGGGCCATCTTCTTGGTGACGGTGCCGGAGACGATCATGAGATCGGCCTGGCGGGGGGAGGGGCGGAAGATTTCCGCGCCGAAGCGGGCGATGTCGAAGCGGGCGGTGGCGGCGGCGATCATCTCGATGGCGCAGCAGGCGAGGCCGAACTGGAGGGGCCAGATGGAATTGCTGCGGCCCCAGTTGTAGAGCTCCTCGAGGCTGGTCAGCAGAATGCCATTGCGGCGGAGGTTTTCGCGATCCTCGTCGGAGATGTTTCCCGCGGCGGGAAACGGGGTCGGCGAGGGGGTGGAGGCGGAATCGCTCATCTTATTTCCACTCCAGGTGCCCGCGGTGCCAGGCCCAGACCAGGCCCTCGACCAGTAGGAGGATGAATACCAACATCGCGATCAGCGCGCCTGATGACAGGCCGGTGAAGGCGACGGCGAAGGGCAGCAAGAACAGCACCTCCACGTCGAAAATCAGGAAGAGAATGGCGTAGAGATAATAGTGCGCCTTGAACTGGATCCAGGAGTCGCCGCTGGCTTCCAGGCCGCATTCGTAGGTCGCGTTTTTGATCTTCCCCGGGCGGGCGCGTTGGAAAAAGCGCACCCAAAGCCAGGCAACCGTCAGCAGTATCAACGGGAAGGCCAGAGCGACGCCGAGGAAGAGCGCCAGGAATGCGTGGGGATTTTCACTCACAACAAAACGAGTGTCGTAACTTTTCGGCCAGATTCAACGGCTAAGCGGATTCGTTGGTTGCCAGAAGCTGATCATCTCTTGCGTTGCGCCCGCATCAGCCGCCGCCGGCCGGAAGCGCGGGCCCGGGCCGACGAAGCAAGAAATGCAGTGTTCCAACCAAGCCCTGCCGTGCCGGAGCGGAGGAAATCGGGCAAAATCCGGGAAAACCAAAATCCCATGGCCACCCTTACCGAAAGACTCCCCATCAATATTGCCGGACGTTTCTACGTCGACTCCACCTGCATCGATTGCGACCAATGCCGGACGGAGGCTCCCAACTTCTTTGAACGGGATGCCGATAGCGGCACCTCGTTTGTGAAACGCCAGCCGGTGACGGCTGAGGAAATCGAAGAGGTGCAGCAGGCGGCTGCCAATTGCGCCACCAACTCGATCGGCGACGACTTCGTCTAAGATTGGCCGACAGGGTGAGGCTGGTGAAGCCGGGCCCAGGGAATGGGCCGGGCTCGGCCGGCCCTTGCTCATGATTTCAGCCAGGGCAGGCGGTCGAGATCGACGTTGCCGCCTGTGACGATCAGGCCGATCCGGCGGCCGGCGAGCGGGATCTTCTGCTCCAGCAGGGCGGCGTAAGGCACGGCCGCAGACGGCTCGATGACCATGTGCAGGGCTTCCCAGACCGCCCGCATGGCGGCGACGATCGCCTCCTCGGAAACGGTGACCACCTGGTCGACGTGCTGCTGGATGATCGGAAAGTTCATGGCCCCGGTGCAATTGGTGCGCAGGCCGTCGGCGATGGTGGCCGGGGTTGGGATGGAAATGCGCCGGCCGGCGGCGAGGGATTGGGCGACATCGTCGCCGAGGGCGGGCTCGACTCCGACCACCTGAATACCGGGCCGCAAGGCCTTGGCCGCCACGGCGGTGCCGCAGAGCAGGCCGCCCCCGCCCACCGGGCAGAGCACGACATCGAGGTCAGGCCTATCCTCCAGCAGTTCGAGGACCGCGGTGCCCTGGCCGCCGGCCACCCTAAGGTCGTCGAACGGGTGGACGATGGTCGCGCCGTTTTGACGGGCGACCCGGGCGCAGGCTTCTTCGCGGGCCGTGATGTTGGGTTCGCAGAAAGTGATCCAGCCCCCGTAGAGGCCGACGTTGCGGATTTTCGACTGCGAAGCGCCGGCTGGCATGACGATGTGGGCCGTGATGCCCCGTAACTGGGCCGCGCGGGCCAGCGCGGCGGCGTGGTTGCCGGAGGAGTGCGTGACGACGCCGGTCGCGGCCTCCTCGTCGGTCAGCGAGAAAACGGCGTTGCAGGCGCCACGAGACTTAAAGGCCCCGGCCTCCTGAAAGTTTTCGCACTTGAAGAAGAGCTGCGCGCCAGTGGCCGTGTCGAGCTGTTCGCTCGTGAGCACGGGGGTGCGTTTGATGAACGGGCGGATGCGTTCGTGGGCTTCGCGGATGGCGGCGAGGTCGAGGGTGGAGGACAAGGCGGGGAAATCTGGCCACAAAGGGGCACGAAAAGACACTAAAAAAGCGGGCAATGCGGCGGTGAATGAATTCGCGTGATTCGCGGAGAAAACCGCCTAGGTTGTCGTCATGACCGTCAAAAAGCTTCTCCACACCCGCATGCGCTTGAACGATATTGAGCGCTCCGTGAAATTCTACACCGAGGCCCTCGGGCTCACGGTGGCCCGCCGGCACACCTCGCCCCGGGGTGCGCAACTGGTGTTCCTGGCCACCCCCGGTAGTGAGGAAGAGATTGAGCTGTGCCAGATGCCTCCGGGCGCCGAGCCCGTGAAAGTGCAGCCTGACCTGATGCATCTTGCGTTCGAAGTCGACGATCTGGTGGCCTTCGCGGAAGCCGCGGCCAAGAAGGGCTATGCCCTGAGTGATGGTCCGACCAAGACCGGCAGCGGCTCGATGATCGCCTTCTTTGATGCCCCTGAGGGCTACGAGGTGGAACTTATCCAGAAAGCGAAGTGAATCCGGCGCCGTCTGCGTCCCCGTCTGCGTCGCGCAACCGCTGGGCGGAGGCATGGCCCGATGCGCTCGCCTTTGCCGGCGGGTTGGCGGTGGCTTGGTTTGCCGGCTGGAAGACGACCGATCTGGTCTGGAGCCTGTGGCTTTCCAGCCTGCTGATCGGCTACGCAATGATTGTCTGGATGATCATCAAACCCCTGTTTTTCGAGCAGGAGAAGTTGATGAGCAATCTGATGTATCCCGAGAGAAGGCCTCCGCCCGGGGCGGGGCTAGGCTTCAAGGCGCTCACGGTGTTCGGTGGGCTGTTTCTGCTGGCCTTTTTCACGGTGCATTTTGGCGGCTTTCATTTTGTGCACTCCGTCTTTCTCTCGGTCTTTTTTCCCCTGAATCCGGATGAGGCCAAGGGAGTCCCGGGACTGGCGCTTTATGGTGAGGTCCTGCAACGCTATTGGTGGTTCCTGCCGGCGGCAGCGATCGCGGAGCGGCAGGCGTTCCGTCGGGATCCGTTTCCCCGGGTAACAGTGACCGAGGAGGAGGACACCGCTTCGAAGCGGGCGA
>JBDKHE010000546.1:0-3621 GCA_039797805.1 Verrucomicrobiota bacterium | reverse complement strand
GGAGATGCGGGTGCGGGTGCTCGGCTCGAGGAAGAAATTGACGATCGTCTTGCCGCGGAGGGCCGGGACTTTCTTGACCTTGCGGTCGAGGATGCGGCGGAACGCGCCGGCGGTGGCGAGGATCTGCTCGATCTCGCCGCGCGTGAGTTCCTCGATGGTGAGAAGGTGTTGGCGGTTCCAGGGCACGGTGGGGAAGGGTTGGGCGGCAGGGATCAGGTAACGGGAGGAAAGGCGGAGACGGTTCAGGCGGTGGGTTTGGCGCGGCCGGCTTTGGGCTTGGCGGCGTCCACGCTGAGCTTGTCGAGGCGGGGAGTGTCGGGGTCGAGCACGACGCGCACCTTCTCGTCGTCATAAGCGACGAGGGTGATGCCAGTGTAGGTGGCCGCGAAGGGCAGGCGACGGCCGCCGCGGTCCACGAGGACGGCGAGTTCGACGCTGGTCGGGCGGCCGTGGTCGAAGAGTTCGTCGAGCGCCGCCTTCACGGTGCGGCCGGAGTGCAGGACGTCGTCGGCGAGGATGACGGTGGCGTCGTTCACATCATGCGGGATCAGGGTCGGCGCGTGCTCCTTGGGAATGGGATTGGCGCCGATGTCGTCGCGATGAAAGGAAATGTCCAGTGTGCCGATGCCGGGCTGGAGACCGGCCTTTTTCAGCTGAGCCACGAGGCGTTGGGCGAAGACGATGCCGCCGTTGGCAATGCCCAGGACGAGCAGACGGGAGGTCTGCAGGTGGCGGCTGGCAATGGCGCTGGCTACGCGATCGATCGCCTGATGGATGGTTTTTGCGTCGTGCTTCGAGAGTGTGGCCACGAGCCTCAGTTTGTGGGCGCAGGGGTCTGGCTCGTAAAGCGCAAAGGCAGAATGGGGCGGGACCGGAACGGTTGTGCGATGCACGAAGCCGGCACGCATCGGGCCTTGTCGGGGTCTCGTGGCGGGATTTTTTCTGAGAGCACCGACGAACCGGTACCGCCTGTGCTCGGCGGTCCGGAGGCGCAGGAAGGGGCGAGGGGAGCCGGTGCGGGCCTTTCGGCGCCGAGCCTGGCGGCCGTGCGCTCCCGAACCGGGGCCGAGCGGGTGGAGGGGCGTTGCAACTCGGTTGAGATTGGCGGTGTAGCCGTCCGGCCCGGGCTACCGCTTGGGATCTACGTTAACAAGTGACACCGGTCACGGCCTGCTTGCGATGCTCCCGAACACCCCCCGCCCCGGCGGGCACCGGTTCGACCGAGCTCACTGCCAGGGCCCTCTTCCTAGAGTGGATTTCACGGAGTTATGATTCGGTCCCCTCGATCAAGCCGGACGCATGCCGTTGGACCGGACCTTTACGTTTCCACGACAGTCTTCGCCGGCAGAGGGACCTGCCGGCCCACCTGATTGTTGAAGGTCGCTTAATCGATGGACGGGATTAGTCTGAATTGTCGCTTAGATGGTGGCGTACGTAAGTCTTCCGGGAAAGCGCTTAATATTCAGCGGTGAAACGACTTAAGTCACTCTCTTTGTCCGAGCGGCGTCACGAATCGGCAGGCTCATGCCGAGGTTTTCTACGAGTCGGAATTGGTATCGGAGTCTAGACTCCCGCTGGGTTCTCTGCGCCTCGCGGCCGCGCGCCCCGCGAGCGCTTTGAGATGGTGGACCTTACTGGACTCGAACCAGTGACCTTTTCGATGTCAACGAAACGCTCTAACCAACTGAGCTAAAGGTCCGCAAAGAGGCAGGAGTGAATGGTTCGCTGAAGGTGGTGCAAGGAAAATTCCTAGGCAGGTGAGAATATGTCAGGAGGCTTTGGCCGGTGTCGCCGCGGTGCTTGAATTTGGGTTAAATCCTGTCCATTCGTGATTAGAAAATGCTGCAAACCCTCCGCATCCGCAATCTCGCGCTCCTCGATGAGGTGGAGCTGGACTTTGAAAGCGGTTTCACGGCGGTGACCGGCGAGACCGGCGCGGGCAAAAGCATTCTGCTCGGGGCGCTTTCGTTGCTGGCCGGCGCCCGGGCCGACAAGACGATCGTCCGCCAGGGGGCTGACGCCTGCGAGGTCGAGGCGGCCTTGTTTTTTTCCGACACGCGCCGGCTCGACATGGTGCTGGCCAACCTTGGCCTGCCGGCCTGCGACGACGGCGTGTTGATCATCAAGCGCAGTCTCCCCCGCGAAAAGGCGCCGAAGCTTTCGGTCAACGGCGGTCTGGCCACGCTCTCCGCCCTGCAGGAACTCGGGGCGCAATGGATCGACTTTCACGGCCCCGGCGAACCGCGCCGCCTGCTGAAGGAGAATGGTCAGCGCGAGCTGCTCGACCTGTTTGCCCGCAACAGCGGGGTCCTGGAAAAATACCAGGCGCTCTACGGCCGCTGGCGGGATCGCATGGCCGAGCGGGAACAGCTGGCCGGAGCGGACAAGCTCTCGGCGGACCAGATTGAGTTCCTCAAGGCGCAGCTGAGCCGGATCGATTCGCTTGAACTCACGGAGGAGGCGATCGGCGCGTTGGAGCGGGATTTCCAGCGCCAGCAAAGCGCGCAGGAGATCGTGCAGCTGGCGTCGCGACTGAGCCACGGGTTGAGCGGAGACGAGGGACTGCTGGGACAGCTGGCGGCACTGTTGCGCGACGCGCGCCAGCTCGAGGCCTTCGACGAAAGCAGCAAGGTGCTGGCCGACCGGCTGCAGTCCGCTTCGCTGGAACTCGGAGACCTGGATGCGGAGTATTCCACGCTGGCGACCTCGCTGAATTTCGACCCGGAGCAGGCCGAGGCCCTGCAGGAGAAGATGAACACGTGGCTCGAGCTCAAGCGGAAGCACGGGGCCAAGGTTGAGACCGTGCTGGCCGCCCGCGACGACATGCGCCGCCGGCTGGAAGTGCAGGGCGACGTGGAGGGAGCGCTGGCCAAGCTGGACCAGCAGATCGCCGCCGACGCCAAGGCCGTGCGCCAGGTCGCGGCGGAACTCCGCGCCACGCGCGAGAAGGCCGCGCAGGCCCTGGCCCGCGTCGCCGGCAAGGTGATCGTGCAGCTGGGTTTCAAGAAGGCGGATTTCCGGGTGCAACTGACCCCGCTCGCCGCTCCCGGACCGCACGGCGATTGCGGCGTGGAGTTTCTGTTTTCGCCCAATGTCGGTGAAGCGCCGCTGCCGCTCAACCGCATCGCTTCGAGCGGCGAGCTGGCCCGTGTGATGCTGGCGTTGAAGGCCGTGCTGGCCGAGATCGATGACGTGCCGCTGCTCGTGTTTGACGAGGTGGACGCCAACGTCGGGGGCGAGATCGGGCGCATTGTGGGCGAGAAGATGGCCGACATCGCCGACCGGCACCAGGTGCTGTGCGTCACCCACCTTCCCCAGGTGGCGGCCCAGGCGGCCAATCATTTTGTCGTGATCAAGGACCAGAGCGGCGCCCGGGCGTCGGTGCAGATCGAATCCATCCACGAGAACCGCAAGACGCGGGTGGGGGAGCTGGCGCGCATGTTGGGAGACCGCAGTGCCAAGAGCGCCCAGGCCCACGCCGAGGAACTGCTCCGCTTGCGGGAGTAGGTGGGAGCAGGGGGCATTGGGCTGATCCCAAGGTCGCTGTGGCTTTGGGCCCTGGGTTTTCGGCAACTAGCGGCGAGGTCTCCGAAGACCCCGCCCGGCAAGGGGCCAAGCCCG
>JBDKHE010000545.1:0-3083 GCA_039797805.1 Verrucomicrobiota bacterium | reverse complement strand
AGCCCGTATTCCTGTTTGAGGATCCCGTTCATGCGCTCGGCCAGCGCGTTCTCGGCGCAGTGCTGCACTTCCGTCATGCTGATGCCCAGGCCGTGGTGGCGGAGCAGCGCCACGTAGTCATGGCAGCAGTACTGGGAACCCCGGTCGGAGTGATGCAGGGGACTGGCTCCCGGGGGCAACCCCCGGATCATCATGTTCAGCGCGTGCGCCGATTCCCCGCTCTCCAGGCAGAGCGCAACGTGATGCCCCACGATCTTGCGCGAATAGGCGTCGGTCAACAGGCTGATGTACACAAAGGCATCCGTGGTCCGGACATAGGTAATGTCGCTGACCACGGCCTGATGGGGGGCGGTCAGCGCCACATCTTTGAAGAGGTTCTTGAAAAGGGGCAGGTTGTGGCCGCTCATCGTGGTGCGCGGAGCCTTCGGCAGGGGCGCCAGCAGCAAGTCTTCTTCGGCGAGGACGGCGAAGAAGGCGTCGCGCCCGAGTTTGACCCCGTGTTCCCGGAGCGTTTGGCGCAGCAGGTGGAAGAGCTTCAGTCCGCCCAGCCGGGGTTGCCGTTTGCGCTGGTCGAGCACCAGGTGACGGACCAACTCCCGATCCACCTCCGTTCGTTGCCGGACCTGCTTTTGTTTGTAGTGGTTTTGCCGGCTCATACCGAACCGCCGGCACAGCCGGGCCAGCGGGAACCGGTATTTCACCCCGGGTTCCTGCGCAGCTGCGACAGCGTCACGGCGTTCTTTTTTTTAAAGTCATCCAGATCCACCGTAAGCGTCCGGCGGACCACCCCCTTCTCAAAACTCCGGGTGTGAGCTATCCGCCGGGGCATGAACACCCCACACCGTCGATCCCGTCGAGTCCGCCGTTCCCCTGAACAACGCGAAGAACTCCTTCGCCGCTTCCACGCCGGGGATTCCCCGCAGGCGGACTTCTGCCGGGAACATGACCTCCACCCGGCCACATTGAGCCAGTGGCTGCGCAAATGCACCGCGCCGGCCTTCCATGAAGTGGTGCTTCCGCCCCGCCCGCAGGCGGCGCTAGAAGTCGCGCTGGATTCGGGCGCGGTCCTCCGCGTGGCGGATCCGACCTGGCTGGTTCCTCTGCTGCGGGCCTTGCGGGAGACCGCGCCATGCTGAGCTTCACCGGATCGCTCAAGGTTTTCCTCGCCGCGCAGCCGGCCGATTTGCGCAAAGGCTTTTCGGGTCTCTATGCCATGACGGCGCAGGTGCTGCGTGAAGACCCGCAAAGCGGCGCCCTCTTCGTCTTCACCAACCGCGACCGCACACGCATCAAGTCGCTGTACTGGGACGGCACGGGGCTCTGGGTGATGACCAAGCGACTGGAGAAGGGGCGGTTCAGTTGGCCCGAGGCCGACGGAGGAAAAGTTGAACTCAAGCCCGGTGAACTGGCGCTGCTGCTGGACGGAATCGAGCTGAAAAATGTCATCCGCAAGGCCTGGTTCCGGCGCGAATAAAATAGTTGAAAATAGCATGAAATATTTTTGCGCATTCGCTGTCTGATGTCACATGCGCAAACGCACCGCACAACCTGCCGCCAACATCTCCCCGGCCGACCTGGCCGCGCTGCTGGCGCGGGTGGCCGCTCTGGAAAAGACCGCGGCGGAAGTGACGGTTCTGCGGGCGGAGAACGAACGGCTGAAGATCGAGAACAAGCTGCTGCGCCACAAGGTGGACTTCCTGACCCGCAAGCTCTTTGGGCAAAGTTCCGAGCATCTGGATCCCCGGCAACTCCAGATGGAACTGGACGGGCTGAGCGTCCCGCCTTCGCCCGAACCCCCTCCGCCCGCGCCGCCCCCGCCCGCCGCGCCCGCGCCCCGTTCGGCGCGCACCCCGCGCAAGGACCGCCTGCCCGACGACCTGCCGGTGGAGCGCGAATACCTGGATCCACCGGAAGTGCTGGCCAACCCCGAAGCCTACCGTTGCATCGGCCAGGAGGAGTGCGAGCAACTCGACGTGGAGCCCGCGAAATTCATCCGCCGCGTCCTGGTACGCCGCAAGTATGTCCGCAAGGATGACCGCGACGCCGCGCCGATCATCGCGCCGGCTCCGCCGCGGCTCATCGACAACAGCTTCGCTTCGCCCTCGCTGCTCGCGGAGGTCCTCACCGACAAGTACGTCGATCACATTCCCCTTTACCGGCAGGAGCAGCGCTTCGCCCGCGCCGGCATTCCCCTCTCCCGCAAGACCCTTTCCGACTGGATGATGTTCGTGGGCAACTGGTTCATGTTGATCGCCGGTTACATCCTGCGGGATCTCAAAGCCACGGGGTATCTGCAAATCGACGAGACCATGATCCGGTATCTCAAGCCGAAGAGCGGTCGCGCCCAGCAGGGGTATCTCTGGGTTTATCACAGCCCCGGGGTGGGCGTGTACTTTGACTGGCACACCGGTCGATCTATGAAATGCCTGGAGAAGACGCTCCTGGATTACACCGGCAAGATGCAGACCGACGGCTACGCCGTCTATACCTCCTTCCTTGGGCGCTTGGAACCGGAGGTGCGCCCCTTGCACGCCGCGTGCCTGGCGCACGTGCGGCGCGACTTCTTCGAGGCCGCGCAGGACTCCTGGTTCGCCCGGTGGATGGTTGCGCAGATCGCCCACCTCTATGCGGTCGAAACCCGGCTGCGGGAGATGGGGGCGGGCCCCGCGCTGCGCGCCGCAGTGCGAAACGCGGAGTGCCGCATGGTGCTCCGGCGCATCCACCGCATGCTGAAACTTCAGCTTGCCCGGCATCTGCATCTGCCGCAGGGGCCGACCGGCCAGGCGATCGGCTATGCGCTGGGCCAGTGGGAAGGGCTGCAGGTTTACCTCGACCACGGGGAGATCGAAATCGACAACAACGGGGTCGAGAACGCCATCCGGCCCACGGCGGTGGGGAAGAAGAACTTCCTGTTCTTTGGCAGCGGCGAGGCGGGCAAGCAGAGCGCGGCCATCTACAGCATCGTGGGCACCTGCCGGATCCTCGGCATCGACCAGCGAATATCTCGACGACGCACTCACCCGCCTGCCCGGCCTGGCCAGCCATCAGGTCGAGAAACGCACGCCTGCCAACTGGCTGGCCGC
>JBDKHE010000544.1:0-6910 GCA_039797805.1 Verrucomicrobiota bacterium | reverse complement strand
GAGCCGCGACCGACCTCCTTGCCGTTGTGAATGACGACGTAGTCGTTGCCCTGTCTGCCGATGTAGGCGTAGTGCGAGCCGGATTCGCTGAAGATCACGGCGGTGGGCGTGCCGTTGAATTTCCCGCCGGCGTTGGCGGTGTGCACCAGCAGGGGGCCCGCGGCCGAGATCGCCGCGGCGCTGCCATTGAAAAGTTCGTCGAGCAAGGGACCCTCGACGCCGTCCACCGACACAACCGTACGCGTACCCTTCACACCGATATAAGCGATGCGGGCGTCATTTTGACTGACCACATAGAGGCCGCCGGCGCCGACCGGTCCGATGGTGGTTGCTTCAACGGTTGGTTCGGCCGCGAGGGCCGAAGCGAAGGCAAAGCCGACGAATGCGCAAATGTGCGCGAGGACACGTGGTATGGATTTCATGCGATAGTGGCCGGATAACCGGGTGTGAGCGTGGATTAAATACCGAGAGGTGCAGAGGACGATACGACCTGCAGTTAGGCATTAGCCACACCGATTCCGGGGAGCAAGATCGGTCTTGTGACATCAGCGCACTGCTCACGGCATCTGGCGTGGGTAACCCCGGCCGGCTTCAGATCGCCAAGACAGGCCGATGCCGACAGGCGGCCTCGGCGACCTAGCCAGCCTGCGACCCGATACCGGGCTGCCGCTCCTCCTGCTTACTTTCGCGTCTCGAGGATAATCTGAATATCGACGGTATCTTTGGTCGGGTCCGTGAACGTGAGCGTGGCGGTGCGGGGGCTCTTCTTCCAGGTGGCGTTGATGCGATGTGCGCGATTGGTCCCGTTGTTATCTTCGTACCGGGCGACCTCCTCCCAGCCATTGCCGGTGAGGTACTTTTCATAGAACGCCATGACATTATCGGCCTGATCCCGGGCGGTGTACCGCGCGAACTCCCTCAGGTAGTCCTTCTCGCGAATGGCCTCGTACTGGGTGCGAATCGTGCCCTTGAACCGGGGAAAATCAGCCGGATCACGCTGGCCTTTGTCCTCCGGGTTGGCGGTGGCCTCCACGCTGACCGACGGTGCGGTGACCTGCTTTGCTTCCGGGCCATTGGTGCCAGTTGAACCGGGTTCAGCAGGGAGAATTTCAGGTGACTTCGGCGACACTTTGACCGGAGCCTTTGTAGCAGCCGGAGTCTCGGTGTTGGTTGGGGTCGGTTCGGCCGGAGTTGACGCGGGCGCAGGGTTGGCGGGCTCGGGAGTGGTCTGGCTGGTTGAACCTTGCGCAGGGGCGCCGGAGACCGGGCTGTTCACGACGCTCATCTCTTCGCAGTACAGCTCTGCGAGGTACTTTTCCGGCGTGCCGGGGGCGCTTCCGGGCACCCGGGAAAAACGCCTGATGCCCACATGCGAAAGCTGCAGCGGAAACAGAACGGTTTGCATATTGGCGCTCAAGACCTCGATTGATCCGCTCTTCTCCTTTGCATCGTAAGAATTGCCCCGGACGATGAAGTCATCCCGCCAGGCGGCCCAGTCGGCCGCGCCGGCCCGGGCGATGGTGACGCTGAGATCCGGAATGCGCGTCGAAGTGGGGGTGGCCGAGGGTGAACGATTCACACCCAATTCGTCGGCCTGCACTGCGCGGGAGATGGTGAATGGCTCAATTTGCGACACCTGATCACCGGGAAGCCCGGCGAGGGTGAAGCGGAAATTCCCCCCAGTCGCTCTCGTGCGATTGCCGGCGCCGGCTGAAACCGCGGGTCCGCCGGTCACCGTTTGGGTTGGGCCCGGACGGTAGACCAGGGTCAAACGAAAAACATCCCTCGAGGCGGCATCCAACGCGGGAAAACGGGCCTCCAGCAATAAAGCGTCGGCCACCTGCAGCTGGCTTCCGTCTATGTCCGTCAGCAGGAGCGTTTGAGTCGTGGTGCGGTTGGCGCAGAGATCGGCCAGGGCATTTTGCAAAACAGGCGTCAGCGGCAGATTGACGACCAGGGTGATCGGCTCGCGGGCCACGCCGCCGAGGTGCTTCTTGGTCGGAGAGCCCGATGTCTCAATCACGACGGTGGCACTGGCATCGCCGCCCGACCAGCTGTCCAATTCAGGGCAAGCCACACCATTGACGGACAGGTATTGCGGCGAGTTGGTGTAGGTGCGGCTTAGAGCCGCATTGGTCGGAGAGGTCAGTGCGACGAGAAACGACGCGATGGCAATCTTGACGATGGTGGAATTCATTGATGCCGAAGAATGGGCTGGCGATGCGGTGCAGGCGCCAAGCTACTCCGTCAGGCACCGCATATTCAAGCCCAGTGCAGAGGGCTGAAGGTCAATCCATACCCGGCAACCGACGGAGGCGGCACGAAAAAGGGGCAGGAAGCCGCGGCCTGGCATGTGGGAGAGGCCGCCCTGTCGGTCCAGACCGGTCAAACGGCCAGCGCAGTTCTGAACAGATTGACGGCCATGCCGAGAGAGAGGTGGGCGAGTTCGGCGTCGTAGCGGAGGCCCTCGTCGCGCAGGAAGGCATGGGCGGCGTTGAACTCGTGCCAAGTGAAACGCGTACCGGCGGCGGCGAGGGCGGCGTAGATCTTGGCGCGGCCTTCTCCCGGGACATGCGGGTCTTGCCGGCCCCAAATCATCATGAGCTCGCCCCTGATATCCGGGATGCGGGCGAGGGAGTTGTTGGCCTTGCCTTTGCCGAGACTGCCTTGGTGTATGTCGGTGGCGTAGAAGCACACAGTGGCCGCGACGTCGGGCAGCATCGCGGTACGGAAGGCGAGGTGGCCGCCGAGACAGATGCCCATGGCCCCAACACGCCCGTTGCCGCTGGAATGGCCTTTCAGGAAGTTCACCAGTACGGCGGCATCCTCATCGTAGCACGCGAGCTCCTTGGCGTATTTGAGCTCGTTGCCCTTGTCGGCGCCGGCCCGGTCGTAGGCGAGAACGGTGCCGGCCGGGAGAAACTCATGGTAGACCTCGGGCACCGCGACGATGAAACCGTGGCCCGCCAGGAAGGCGGCGGTGCGTCGAATGGGCGCGGTGATCTGGAAAATCTCCGAATAGAGAACGATGGCCGGGTGGCGCGCCTCGCCGGTGGGACGAAAGATCAGGGAGCGCATGGCGCCGCGCGAGGTGGGCAGATCAACGGACTCGGGTTCACAGATCGTCATGGGGGTCGACGCGAACAGGAGCCCTGCTCGTTGGCAATGCCGGCTTTTGCAGACCAACCAAACCGCGGATTCTTTGCGCTCCGCATCGCGAACAACATGGCCCCAAGTGGGGTGGATTCGCGCTGTGACATTGCGCAAAAAAAAGGGCCCCCTCGCAAGAGGGAGCCCTTTTGAAAAAGGACGGGCTATTTGATGAACCGACGACGCAGCGAAACAAGGCCGACGATGGCGCCACCAATCAGGGCGAGTGTGCTGCCATTGTCAGGAACTCGTGAGGACGAGCCTTCGCGGAAAGCCACTTCACCGATTGCAGCCGAGGGATAGCTGCCGGGATCCAACTGCGGGGAATTCGAGATTTCGAAGCGGACGTACCGGGTCGAGATCGCAGAAAACGAGAAAACCTCGGCCGGATAGGAAACATTGTTGCCCAGCGGATTGTCGAAGGGGGTCAGACCCGAGGCGAACGCCGTGAAGTTGAGATTATCATTGGACCACAGCAAATTCAGCAGACCGATGCCCGACGATTCCTCGTTCCAGAGCGCCAAGGCATCAATCGTCTTGACTGAGCCTAGGTCGTAGGTGACGACCGCGCCCGTGGTTCCGTAGTTACTGAACCACTCGAATCCCGAAAAAGTCACAGTATGGGTCGGATTAGAGGCCAAATAGGTATCGAAATCAGTCACGCCGCTGACGTAATTGCTCGAGAGGCCGCTTTGATCAAACGTGTTGGTGATGCTCCCGGCACCGGGACCACCCGAGTTGATCACTGCGGACGTGGCGGAAATGATGGAGCCGGCTGTCAACTGGCAGGCTGTAGCCAAGGAGAGGATGAGGGCAGCTGCTGTTAGTTTTTTCATGTTTGGTTGGGTTGAGGTCGGGATTGGCTGGTCTGATTCCGGGATGGAAAGCATCAACGATCTGCAATGATGCAAAATACATGCCAATAATTACCAAATAATCCTTAGTCGCTTTCTATCGGTAATTACCGCGCTTTTGGGCGGATTCCCATTCATGGAGAGTGAAGCTAAACGTAAGCTTTTCCGACAGATTCTTCATGCGTTCGCCTCTAATCCTACATACAGAACTAGGCTTTGACCCGAGGAACTAATTAGCTGAACCGAGCCCAAACCTCGAATACTCAGTCATGAGGTCTCGAGGCAGCCAGCAAGGTCGAGTGCCTGCTCAGCGCGATACGCGGCGAGAGCATGCGTCAGTACACCCGCATTTTTCCGTAGTCGCGGCCCTGGTTGTAGATCTTTTTGTCGAGCTCGCGGACGTAGTTCCTCATTTGCTGGTTCGCGCTGCCCGGGGTGTAGCTGGGGCTGTTGTAGCGGCCGCCAGGGTTTTCGGCGCTGTAGGTTTCCCACCAGGTGGGTTTGGCCGGAGCGGGGGGCGTGCGGGCGGCCTGGAGCTGACGCTCGTACTCGGCCTGGCGCTGCTTCGCGAGCCTGGCCTCGTATTCGGCGGCACGCCGCTTTGCGGCGGCTTCGGCATTCAGCGTGGCGATGAAAGAGGCGGCTGACTCGCCGCGATTGAAGGCGGCCATTGCTCGGGCGTGGTTCGGGCTGCCCACCGGATAGCGGCTCATGAAGGTCATGAGGTTGGTGCGGTCGGCTGAGGTGAACTCGCCATTGCGGCGATGTTGACTGCCCACGAGGGCGTTGAGGTGGGCCTTGAGGCGATCGCGGAGGGCGGGCGTGAAGGTTTGGGAATGGGCGATGTAGAGATTGGAACCGGTGGGGAAGGCCCGGCTCCTGAAATGGAGCACCTCCATGTAGAAAGGGAACTCGTCGGGACGGCTCGTCAGCACCGGATTGAGGCGGGGCGCCAGTTCCTTGATGGTTTCCTGGCTGCTCAACTGCGCGGCACGAACGAGAGGTCCGAGGCGTTTCGCGGCGGCGCGGATGACTTCGATGCGCGCCTCGGTGCCGCCGGCGGCGGCGAGCTGGCCGGGGAGTCCGGCCTTCAGCTGGTCGAGCGTATCCACAAAATTCTGTCGGGCGAGGCTGCGCCAGGCGAGGGTGCGCGGATCGCCGGCACCGTCGCGGTAAATGAGGCTGGCCGGCTGGGAGGAGGCACCGTGAAAGGTGATGTCTTTGCCGGCAATGGTGTAGCGAACCGCCGCGGCGTTGGGAAAATGGGCATGTCCCTTGCCAGAGAGGTGAACGGGGGAATTGGGCCCGTGACCGATGTAGTCGATGCGGCCGTTGCCCGCCAGCTGTAGCGTGCCGGGTGCCCGCCCATTGATCGCGACCTGAGCACCCTCGGCCACGATGGCCGGGCGGCCCGCGTCATCGCGGGCCCAGGATTCAAAGCTTACGTTGCGCAGGAGCGGACGTGCGTCGCGATTGGCGACGAGGGCTTTCCGGTAACCGTTGGTGTCGGCGAAAGCCAGTTTGCGGCCGGGGCCCGTGGTATAACTTACTTCCACATCGAGCGTGAGATTTTCAATCCAGCTGTCACCCCGGTTGATGATGACGAGAGGGTTGGTGGGTGAGGAGGGCGTGACGCTGAGGACGGTGGGGTTCTTGGAGTCGGTCGAGCCGCGCAGCAGAACACCGTGCGGGACTTGGATAGGGCCGTCGTCGAGCAGGATCCGGCCGGGCGCGACATCAATGCGCTGGCCGGGCAGGGCGGCGCCGAGGGCCTGGCGGAGATCGGCGGCGGTGGATACCGTGCGATCGGCGGGACCGGTGAGATTGAGAGGCGTGATTTGTAGCCCGGTCGGCGCGGCGAGGGCGGGCTGGGCTGCGCCTGTGACGCGACTGTTCTTAAAGACGCCCTGTCCGGCAGTGAGGCCGAGCGGCTTTGGGGTATAGAAGCGCGTGTCTTCGATCTGCAGGGCAGAGTCACGGAGCAGATTGAAAGGGACGGATTGGTGGCTGACGAAGAGGGCGTCGACGACGCGACCGCTGGCCCGAGGTGCGTCGGCCTTCGCGGCGCCGAGGCGGAAGGTGTTTTCTTCCGCCCGGAGCCGAAGGGCCTCCCAACGACGGGTGACGGCCAATGCATTGTTGTAAGCGGAAACGTCAACCTGAACGAGCTGGCCGAGAGTGCCGGTGACGGCGGTAATGTCCGATGACTCCATCCACAAGGAACCTTCGCCACGGAGTTCGCGGCCGGCGAGGGAGGAGTGCGTGAGCGCGACGAGCTGACCCTGCTCGATGGTCCAGCGGTTGTTGTATTTGTTGCGCGCAGTGACCTGGACGCCGTCGAGTTCCCAAAGGCGTCCGCTGTAGTTCGGGGTGTTGTCGAGAGCGACCAGCGGGTTTCGGAGCGGACGGGTCAGGCGGAGAATGGGCAGGGTGGCGGGGGCCTTGGGCAGCTTGACCTCCCCGAGGGCGACGAGCAGTTGTCCGGGCGCAAGCGAGTTCCAGACTTCGTTCCAGTTGGAGGTGCTCGAAGCGGTGTAGAAAGGGTCGGACGCACGGAGCGGGGTGAGCGCGATGTAGCGTGCGGCCGCGGCCTTGGCGCGGAATAGAAGGGGCAGATCCGTGCGCGAGGCCAGATCGGCCAAGGCGTATTGATTCTGCTGGGACTGCAGCGACTGGGTCGCGAGGAACTGGTGCAGGAACAACGCAATGCCCTCGTCCGCCGTGCCGCGAAAGGCGGCGAGGTAGTCATCCGGCTTGGTGTCGCCGCGGATAAACGCGAGGTGGGCATTCATCTCGGGAGCGGCGTTGGCTTCAAGGTTCTCCCACTTGGTGCCGCCGGTGCTGAATGCACTTTGATTGATCTTCAAACCGAGCGCGAGCCAGAGCCGGATCACCGGGTCGCTGTG